>DAHVOT010000029.1 GCA_027318675.1 archaeon
CGATCTAAGATTTTCCATAAATCAATCAGGATTTTTAAGAAACTCAACAGTTTTAGGAGCAGGTAATTATTCTTTAAACATCACAATAAACGATTCATCAAACAATATAAACTGGACAATCTACAAAGTTCAAGTAAACAAATCAACATATTATGATTGTGGGGTTTACTTTAATGCATCTTCTCCAATAACCTACCCAGAAACTTTTATTGTTTACACTAATTGTTCTTCAGCCTACACTTTATACAGAAATGGAACAACTATTTCAAACAACTCAGTGATAGCATCAGGTGCAGGATATTACAACCTAACTGTAAGAAGAACAGACACACAAAATTACACAAATTGGTTTAGTTCAGAATTTTTTACAGTTCAAAAGAGTTCAGAAGAATTTAATGTGCTATTTAATGCATCAAGTCCATTAACTTATCCAGAGATATTCTTGGTTTGGGCAAATTCAACAACACTATTCACATTAAGAAGAAACAATACAATAATTTCAAATAATTCAATACAAAATAATGGCGCAGGTTATTTTAATTTTTCAGCACAAAGAACAGATATTCAAAATTATTCTTTTAATTACAATCAAAGCTTTTTCACGGTTAATAAAGCAATAGATAGTTGTTCAGTCTACTTCAATGCAACCTCTCCAATAATTTATCCAGAAACTTTCATAGCTTACACAAATTGTACAACTCCCTTTACACTATCCAGAAACGGAACTTCAATTTCAAATGCAACAACAATTAATTCAGGAGCAGGATATTATAATCTAACAGTAAGAAGAACAGACTCTATTAATTACACAAATATTCTGAACACCCAATTTTTCGCAATAAATAAAAATCCAGAAATTTGCCAAGTATTATTCAATGAATCTTCTCCATTAGAATATCCCAAGACATTTTTAGTTTGGGCAAATTGTACTTCTCCATTCACTCTTTATAGAAATGCATCAACAATAATAAATAACACTGAACAAGCATTGCTTATAGGAGCTTATAATTTTTCAATGTTGAGAAATGATAGCGCTAATTACACCTTCTATTTCAATCAAACTCAAATGCTAATAATAGATATAACAAATCCTAATGCAACTCTAATTTATCCTGAAAATAACACATTAACTTCAAGTATCACACATAACTTAACATTAAATGCAACAGATAATTATGGATTGTCAAATATGACTTTATTTGTTTACAACCAAACCAATTTAATTAATCAAACAACCCAAGAAATTTCAGGAACAGAGATTATTACAGGAATAGTATATAACTTTATTTATGATGGTATTTTTAAATGGTTTTACAAGATTTTTGATGTTGCAGGAAATTCATTCAACACAGCGAATAATACAATCACAATTGATACAACTTCTCCAGTAGTTTCTTTAATATCTCCTTATAACGGAAAAGTTACCTCAAATTCAAATGTCCGGTTTGCAAGCAATTTCTCTGAAGCCAATAATTTAGTTAATGCAACTTTTTATCTTTGGAATTCAACCGAGGATTTAATAAATATCACAACAATAAATATTACTGGAAATTCTAATTCTACAAATCTTTCAGTGATTTTACCTTATTACGATGCTTTCAAATGGAATTATCTAGCTTGCGATAATTTAAGTAATTGTGATTGGAATTCAACAAATTATTCTCTTGAGTATGAATTACCAGAAGTTGGAATCTCAGTTCTTTATCCCTTGAATGATATAACTGTAGCAAAAAATAAATTTTTTAATATTACTTTAAATGTAACTTGTTTTGCAGGAGAGTGCGGAACAGTGAATGTAAGTTTAGATCCTATTTCTTGGTGGGATTCTTCATGGATTTACAGAAAACAAATTAATATTACAAATAATAATGCTACTAGTGTTTTGGAAAGTGGATATTCTTTTAACATTACATTAGATACTACCGGAGATAAATTTTTAGATAATGGAAATGATGTTAGAATTGTTTATTATAATGGGACAAGCAATATTGAGTTAGATAGAATAAATACAACTTCATTTAATTCTTCATCCACTATTCTTTGGTTTAAATTGCAGAGCAATATAAGTGCTTCAAGTGTAGATTCCAACTATTCAGTTTATTATGGAAATCCTTATGCTACAAATCCCCCTACAAATAAAAGCAATATTTATTTGTTTTATGATAATTTCACTGATTCAAGTGCTTGGTCTACTTTTTCTGGAGCATGCAGTGCTTCAAGTTCACAGGGAAACCCTGTACCCTCTTTATTTATGTCTGGAAGTGGAACAACAGATAGGTGTTATGCAACTAATTTTAATTTACCCTCAACCCCTTATTTGATTGAAGCAGATGTTTATATCTCGAGCACAGGAGGAAGAGGAATAAGAAATATCGGGTTCAAACACACTACATCACATGCTAGTGGTTATATGTATAGAATGCAAACAAGTGGAGGAGATGGAGGTTTTTTCACTTTAAGTGGAACCGGGACTTGGACTAAACTTGGATCTAATGATGCAGATGTTTCTGCAGATACTTGGCATAATCTTAAACTTTTAATTAGAGGAACAAATTTCACTGCATGGATGGATGGAAACTATAGAAATTCTGTTGTTTCTTCAACTTATTCAAACACAAAAATAGGTACGCAAGATGATGGAGGTGCTGATACTGATAGTTATGTTGACAATTACCTTGTTAAAAGATATATTTACCCTGATCCTAGTTCAAGTTTAGGTATAGAAGAAACTGGAATAAAAACAGGACTTGTTTCAATGATTCCTGGAACAATTCCATTTTATACAAATATCTCAAATCCATATACAACATCTTATTTAACCAGATGGCAAAGCGAGACAATTGTGTTTTATGTTAATGCAACTGGAGCAGGCACTCATACCTTTTTTGCATTTGCAAATCTTACTGAAGATTTAAGTATAAATGATCTAACCCTTACCTGGAATGTAACTATTGATATAACTCCTCCAGAACTAACAATTATTAGCCCAAGCAATCAAAGTTATGATTCTTCTTCTTTAGATTTCAACATTTCTTCAAACGAACCTCTAAGCTCTTGCAAGTTTACAATCAATAATTGGATAACTAATTACACAATGAATGAATTTAATTCAACTTATTTTTATTATACAAATTCTTCAATGAATGATAACTTTTATACTGTTAAATTCTCTTGCATAGATTTTGCAGGAAATACGAATAATTCAGCTAATATCAATTTTACAGTAGATGTTTATGGCCCAAATATTAGTTTAACCACTCCATTAAATGCAACCTATAGCAACAATACTTTACAAAATCTTAGTTTCTCTGCAGCAGACTCTGTTGGTTTAAAAAACGCAACACTTTATATTTTTAATTCTTCTGGAAATTTAATTAATTTTACAAATATATTCATTTCTGGAAAAACAATTTTAACAGGAATAATTTACACTTTTACTTACGACGGTATTTTTACCTGGTTTTATAACATATTTGATATCGCTAACAATCAAGAGAACACCCAAAATAATACAATAATAATAGATACAAAGAACCCGCTCATTAGTTATGGATCTGGAACAGAATTAAATTTTGCAAATGTTTCTAAAAATTGGATTTATATTAATATAACTCTCAATGAAACAAACTTTGCAAATTTAACATTTGAATTATATAACGGGTCTACAGGAAATTTGTTGTTTAATCAAACAACTTACAATGATTCAAGAAGAACAATCAACTGGACTAATTTGCAAGAAGGATTATATTGGTATAATGTAACTGTTACAGATTTAGCACTTAATAAAAATACTACTTCAACTCAACAAATTAGATTAGATACTTCTCCTCCTGAAATTAAATTGGTTTTTCCAAATAATTTAACGTACGGGTACAATATAACTCTTTTAAGTTATACATTATATGATCCTTTAATTGATCAGTGTTGGTATAGCATAAACGATTCTTCAAATATATCTATAACTTGTGGACAAAATATTTCAACTTTCTTAAGTGATGGAACTTATACTTGGAAAATGTATTCAAATGATACCTTGGGACATCTAGGTTTATCTAATATAAGTTTTAAAATAGACACAGATATCCCTGCAGTCATAATTCATTTTCCAGAGAATGTAACATATAACTATAATATTTCTACATTAAATTTTACAGCAACAGATGTTTCTTTAGATAAATGTTGGTATGTTTTAAATGCAGGAGAAAATATTACAACCGATTGTTTCCTTAATATTACTAATTTAGGTTCTCAGGAAGGTTTAAATGAACTACATCTTTTTGCAAATGATAGTGATGGAAATATTGGTGCTGATTTTGTATTTTTTAGTATTGATACAACTCCTCCCTCACTAAGGATAATTAATCCAGAAAATAATTCTTATTATCCAGAAAATATTTTATTTAATATTTCTGGTAGCGAAAATTTAGATTATTGTATTTTTACTCTTGATGATTGGACAACGAATTATACAATGAATAGATATAATTCAACGGATTTCAGTTATGTTCTTAATTCAATAAGTGTAGGATATTATAATTCTAAATTTTGGTGCAATGACACAATGGGGAATATAAATAATACTGAAAATATTTATTTCTCTGCATATTATCCAAATATTATTTTAAATTTGATTTATCCAACTTCTCCAATTGAAGTTCCAAGATTAAGCTCTTTTAATTTCACTGTTAATGTAAGCTGTGAACTTGTTGATTGTGGAATAGTTAATGTTACTTTAGATCCCTTGGAAAATTGGTGGAACGAAAGTTGGAATTATAGAAGAAGCCTTAATTTATCTGGAATAGGAACTGAATTAACTGATTTCCAGATTAATATTTCAATTAATTTAACAGAAGATTATATGCTTGGAAAAGTAAATTCAGATTGTTCAGATATTAGATTTGCAAATAGCACATCAAGTGAAATTCCATATTGGACAGAAAGTTGTTATATCAATGGAAGCAATTCAATTTTCTGGATTAAAGTTCCAACCCTTGCAGCTTCAGGAAACACTACCCTTTTTATGTATTATGGAAATACTGCCGCGTTAAATAAATCCAATGGAACTACAACTTTTGATTATTTTGATTCTGGAGATAATGTTGGATCTTGGACAATTGTAAACTCTGCTGGACAAACTTCTGCGCAAGGGCTCCCTCAACCAAGTTATTACGCTGTTTCAACTAATGGAAATTACATGTACAAAAATATCGGACTTACTACAAATAGAATTATAGAATACAATTCAAGAAGCGATGGATTAGGAAATTTATTCTTTTTGACAAACAGTGCAGGTAGTGGTCAGCATATGAGGCTTGAAACAAGATCAGGTAGTAGTACAGGTATTGGTTCTGCAACAGCATGGACTTCTTGGGCAGCTCCTTCTCAAACTTGTTCAAATCTAGCAACAAATACTTGGTTTAATTTTAGATTAGTAATTGATTCAACAACAGCACAATCTTATGTGAATGATGTTGCTTGTGGAGGTTCATACACTTTTTCAAATAATGGAGAATACATAGGCTTCGTAGGAGATGCACTAGGAGGAGCATATACTACTTGGTGGGATAATCTTAGAGTTAGAAAATATTCTTCTACAATACCAAGTTATTCCTTAGGCAATGAAGAAAATAAAGCAAAAGGGATTATATCCACAAATATTGGAGATATTCCTTTTTTTGCAGATGAAAATCCTAAGACAACACTTAGCTTAAATAAAGGTGAAAGTCAAGTAATAACTTTTATTGTAAATGCTACCGGAAGTTCAAAAACTTATGAATTTTTCGCATTTGCAAATTTAGTTAAGAATTCAAGTGTTACAAATTCTTCTTCTAAAGTGAATGTTACTATTCTTTCTTCAATAGTTTCTTTAATTTATCCAGAGGATTCATATAATTTTTCTGATTTTACGATTCCTTTCTTTAATTTTTCAATAAATGAAGGGGAATTCACTAATTGTCAACTCTTTGGAAGCTGGGGAGGCTGGGAAGTTAAACAAACAATAAATAATCCTTCCGCTAATGTTACTTTAAACTTTTCCAGCGAAAATGTAGGAAACGATGGAAATTATTTTTGGAATGTTGAATGTACAGACAATTATGGAGGTTCAATAACTAGTATTGTTAACTTCACATTTTCTACATTTTTGTTTCCAGATGCAATAAATTATTCTTCAGTAAACATCTCTCAAACAAAGGATGACGGTTCAGGAGAAGTTATTTTGGAATGGGAGCTAGCAAACCATTCAGATTATTATAAAATATATTATACAGATAATTTAACTCTTGAATTCGCTTTGCTTGATCAAACAAATGAAACAAATTATGTTGACAAAACTGCTAATTCAACAAGAAGAAGATTTTATAAAATTTCCAATTGGAATCCAACAGGAGAAAATTTTAGTGATATTGTCTTGGGTAAGACAGTATATTACTTGAAAAGAAAACCAGAAGTAAACACAAGAAATTGGATAGGATTTTATTTAGAAAACAATACTTTAACAAATGCAAATGAAAGTTTCCAACAAATAAATAATATCACTGCATTTACAATGTGGAATAGCACTATTCAAAAGAGAGTAACTTGCAATGAATTCTCTTGTCCAAGTTTCCCAAGTTGCACAGATACAAATTGTAATTTCGACTTGGAAGATGGAGCAGGATATGAAGTAAATTTGAATACAAGCTCTCCTGTATTTACTAATTGGAGTTTGGTTGGAAAATTAAAAGATAAATCCAATGTTTCATTAATTACAAATTTAACTTCTTCTACTCAATTAAGTAAGAATTGGATATCTATTTTTGCAAATTCCTCTTTAAATGATGCACACTCTTTGATAATTTCGATACCTTATTCAGATGCTTTAACCAATTGGAACGAGTTAAATCAAATATCAGAAGGATATATTGCAAATATTCCTTCATTCCCGCCATATATTGGAATAAACTTTGTTTTGGAACCAGAAAAAGGCTACGAAGTTTCAGTTACACAAAATTCATTATATACTCAAGCCTAGAAAGTTTTAAATATTTACATTCAAGGTTACTAATATGAAAAAGAGATTTGTATTTGTTTTTGCTTTATGTTTGGTTTTTACATTATCTTTAATTTATGCAGAAGATTATGTTGTTTCTAATTCTGCAGATTGGCAGGATGTTTATTCAGCAGTTTTGTATGCTAATTTAAGGGGATTAAATTCCGATTTTCTTGTAAGTACATCACATGGGCCGACTTTGCTTGACGGAATAAATAAAAATAATGATTTAATTATAATCTCTTCAAAAGACAATCCCCTTGTTTTCAATTACCCCTCATTAGCCAGGTCAAAAGGATTTAATTCTGTAGAAGAAATAGAAGTTTCTTCTGCTAATCTTGAACTTATCAGAGAACTCCCAAATATAAGAAACTTCATAGTTGTAGGAGATGCTTATGGATATAATTCTATGGCAGTAGTTGCATATTCATTAGCTACAGATTCTTGGGTTTTTTTAGCAAATAGAGGAAATATAGACGAGATAGATTCAATCCTACAAGGGAGAGCAGATAAAATAATCTTATATGGTTATGTTGATTCAGAAGTAACAGAAGCATTATCTAAGTATAATCCAGAAATAATAAACACAGGAGATAGATTTCAAGATAATATAGAGATAGTAAAAAAATATTCTACAGTTGGCTCTATAAATCAGATTATTTTAAGCAATGGAGAATTCATAGAAAAAGAGATTATGCAAGGTAAAAATACTATGTTATTCACCGGAAGAGAAAACGTTCCACCAAAAATAGCAGAATACATAAAATCTTCTGAAATAGAAATAGGAGTCTTAATCGGAAATGAACTTATTGGAGCAGCAACAAATATACGACAATCTACAGGAATAAATGTTATGGTTAAATTTGCAAGAAGCGCAAGAGAGAGAACATCTGGAGTTTCTCCTGTTGAAGGTTTGGATTTATTTTATATTCCTGTTCCAAATTTAAATATTTCAGTTTATTCAATAAAGTACAATAAAGCAAGTTCAAGATTAGAAATAACTTACAAAAGTGATTCAAATATGCCAGCATATCTTAGAGGAACAATAACAATTATTACTCCTTCAGGCCCAATTAGGGTAGGAGATTTAGATGAAGTATTTATTGCTCCAGGAGATTTTAAAACAGTTGTTTATGAAGGGGTGGTTATTTCTGGAGAAGAAGCATCTGCAGAAGTTTATGTTTTGTATGGGGAATCTCCTGCTTCTCTTGATAGGGTATTACAAGGAACATACGAAATTGAGATGGTTAATATCATAGACAGATGCGAATTAGACATAAAATGGTTAAAATACAACAAACAGGAAAACTCTTTTGTTGTGAAATTAAAAAATAAAGTGTCTGTAGAATGTTGGGCAAGCGTTGAATTAAAGGATATTGTTATAAATAGAATTACTCAAACAATTGGGACAGAGGAATCAGAAAAATTACTTCCAAAGAGATCAAAAAGAATATACATGTATGAACTTTTAACTGAATCGGATTTAACTAAAAACAATTTCATTAAAGTTGTTTCTTACTATGGGGAAAGAAGAGATTCATTAGTAAATACAAAAGAAGTAAGGATGGAGTTGAATTATCAGAGATTTAATTTTTTAACATATATTATCTTTATCCTGATATTTGCGATTTTAATTTTTATCATCTTTTTTATAATTGCAAGAAAAAGAGATAAAGACGATGAAGATTAGTTCTTTACTTTATTTATCTCGTTTTCTATATCTTTAATACGATTAATTACATTTTCTGCATCTTTTTTTTCATAAGTTGCAAGAAATACCTTTATTTTTAAGGGGATCATCACTAGCTTAAAATTTAATACTCCTAAATCCACTCCAGATTTTCTTAATTCAGAGAAGGTTTCATTCATATTTTGGTATCTGTCTTTAATAGCGTCTTCTATTTTTTGTTTTATATTGCTTTCTAAATCTCCCTTAAATTCTATTTTCTTAAGATCAATAAGATTCTCAGAAATAAACAACAAGAATATTTCCCTTACATTTTTTGAGATATCTTTTAAGATATCCTCAATTTTTTCTCTTTTTATATTCATCTTTGGATTATTCTTTATTTCCATCTTCATCTTTCTTTTCCTCTTTTTGAGCGTTATCCTCTTTTTTATTGTCTTTCTTGTTTTTTTTGAAATATAAAGATGCTCTTTTAATTT
>DAHVOT010000002.1 GCA_027318675.1 archaeon
TAACAGAAAAACAGGAAAGAGAAAAATAGATACCTCAATTAATCAATTTTCTAACTCTTTTTTCAAATTCCAGAATATCTTCCTTTCTAATTTGAGCTCCAACTGCATTATCATGGCCTCCTCCTGTTGCACTCTCCAATCCAGCTATCGCCTCCAAAATTATCTTTTTAACATCATTACCTCTAGCAGATATATTGGCCTTAATCCCTTTATTATATAAAACAACAATAATCTTATTAGGATAGGCATATTTCAAGGCATTAGCAATATCTGAACTCATACTTGTATCTCCAGAATACTTAAAAAATAAAAGTTTCTCAGAATTTGCAGATTTCCTTGCCTTCTCTAAGATCTTCTTATATTTTTTATCCACTTCGTAAAATCTTTTATGCATTAATTTGTTCTTGCTATTCTCTTGCAAAAAATCATAAGGAGTTTTACAAGATATAAGAAATTTAACCATTGAGATTACATTACTTATTTTATCTTTTAATCCAAATCCAAGAATTCTTGCAATCTTCCCAATTTCAGAACCATAAAAAATATTAAATGCTTCATCATCCTTTTTGCATAATTCTGGAAAATCTCTCATAAAGTCTTTATAAAAATCAGGGACTAAATTATCTGAAATACATCCTGCAATTGCAATCCATAAATCTTCTCTTCTTTTAGTTATACTATAACAGATGTATGTAACCGGTTCACTACTTTTCTCCTTGGAAAATAGAGGATTATAATAATTAATATAATCTGGGATTTTTTCTGGTAAAATTTCATGATGATCTATCCAAACAATAGGTATGTTTTTCTTTTCAACTTCTTTAACAAAATCTTCTGATACTTCTGGTTTATCCAAAATAAAAATATAATCTGAATTAAACTCCTCCACTTTCCTAAGATAATCTTTAGTTAAAGCAGGAGAAGTTTTTATGGGAAATCCTTTTCCCCTACCCAAATATTTTTGTAAAAGTAAAAAACTACATAAGCCGTCTTGATCATTATCAAAAAAGAAAACTGGATTTTGTGAATTATTTAAATGATCTCTAATTTCCTGCAATTGTTCTTTTGTTAACATCTTATATTGGTTTTCCTATAACTAGTTTCTCTCTTAAACTATACACTTCTTCCTTAAAAAATGCTAGCATTCCCTCATTTTGAAATATTTTAAGTAATTCTTCATCATTTGCTAAAAGAATTTTATCTAAGAATTGGAAATGAGCAATCAATGAACTAATATATCTTTCTAAAATATTCGTCTTGCTTAAGATTCTTAATCCTTTTGGAGAGATTTGCTTATCATGCAACTCTTCAAACAACATTCTTGAAATATTAAAAGGCTCAAGAAGAAAATCAAAATCCATCTTCTCCAAAACTTTTTCAGCATAAGCAAAATTAGCACCAAAATAGTCCTTGAGAAGCAATTCTTCTTCTCTGTCTAAACCTTTAGTTAGGTCCTTTAAACTCATACTTACAATTGCACCTTCTCTACCTAATTCCACAAGATATCTCTTTACAATCTCTGATATTCTTTTAATTATCTCAAATCTTTGTATAACTCCACAAACATCTTTAACAGTGACTATCCTTTGAAGTTCCATTAAATTCAAGTTAGTAATGGCTTCATTAAAACTCTCTCTTTGTTTCTCTAAAATCTGAAGTGTTTCAGCAGCTCTTCTTAATATCTCTGAGCTATCTTTAAGCTCATGTCTTTTATCTCCCTGATAAATTGTAATTTTTTTCTTTCTCTCTGATATTGCTATAACGATTGCTCCAGTTTGTTTAGCTGTTCTCTCTGCAGATTTATGTCTTGTTCCTGTCTCCCTTGTAGTTATCTCTGGACTTGGAGAAAGAAAAGAATTTGCATATAATATCTTCTTAACATTTTTAGAGAGTATTATTGCTCCGTCCATTTTAGCTAACTCTACTAGTTTTTGTGGAGTAAATTTAGAATGAATTCCAAATCCTTTTTGATAAGCAGAAGAAAGATTTCCATTATCTATTACTATTAAAGCACCCATACCTGCATTAAGCAAATCATCCATTGCAACTCTTATAGATGTTCCAGGAGCAACCATTTTAAGAACATCCATAAAATCTTTTTCAACAACAGTTTTTTCTTGTTCACTCTGAGGAATAAACAAATCACCTATCTCTTTATTTTCATCCATAAAAAAATGAATAAAGAACGTATATTTAAGCTTTTATATAGAAATTTTAGCAAATGTTTTTGCAACAAGTAAAGGCAATAAAATTGTGGCATCTCCATAAACTTTAACTCTCTTACATTCAGGGGTTAACTTACCCCAAGAAACAGCCTCTTCTGGAAGAGCACCAGCATCACTTCCATCAAATTCCTGAGCATTATTAATATAAACTGCATAATCTGCACCGTTTCTATACAAATGAGCATTTAAAATAGCATGTTTAACAATTCCAGCACCAACAATTAATACTCCAGATTTTTCAATACCAGTAGTAGATTCGTTTAATTGTCTTGTTTCTTCTGCAATATCTACCTTAAAGTCTTCATGTTTATATTTAAAGAAATAAACCATATCCCCAAAGCTTCCGTCTAAAATTGCTGGACAGTAAATAGGAACTTTATTTTTCCATGCCCAATAACAGATACTTTTTTTATTATTTATTTTTTCTCCAAATTTCCAGATTATTTCATAAGGGGCATAAATCTTTCCTGTCTTTTTCTGTTCTTGATACATCTCTTCAAGAATAGGCATTGAAAATTCTTCAAATTTTATATAATTATTATTTGGAACAAGCAAATTTCCTATTCTGTTTATAGCTTTCTCTCTAAGTTCTTTCCCAGGCAATCTAAAATCTCCTAAAACAGTATCCCCTAAACACTTTATTATATCTTCTTCAAAACCTCCTCCGCTTGTAACACACACATCCACTTTTTTATGCTCAACTAAATACCTTATTACTTCTCTTAAGCCAGAACTGACTATATTTGAGGTATACCCCAAATAAATTTTGGATTTGACTTTAATCATTTCATTTACAATATCCATTGCTTCTCCAAGATTTGAAGCCTGAAATCCAGTATTTGTAAAACTCTCAAGAATCTTATTGTAATCTACTCCTTTGTTAAAATCATATCCTTCTATTATCTTTCCTTCAATTTTTCCTGATTTTTTAAGTATATTCTTAGATACTTCTGATTCTTGATTTTTAATTGATTTCTTCATTAAATACAATAATTAAATCAACTTAAAAATCTATCTTTGACTATCAAAATCTTTTTAAAGAAAAACCTCATTGTAAAAACACAATGAACAAATGGTTTGAATTAATTTTAGGAGTTATTCTTCTTGTAGGAACTGTAGCTCTTGTTCTCCCAGGAATGCCTTTAGACTCTTGGGGATTTGCAGCTTGGACAGTCCTAAAAGGTGGACTAACCTGGATAGTTGCTTTACTAGGATTAATTCTTATAATTCTTGGAATAAGTGAAATAAAGGGTTAAATCACTTTAATTCTAAACAAAAATAAGAATTCCCTCGATTATTGCAGCGATTATTAAAAGAGGAATTATAACAAAAATAAACACTCTTAACGATTCCTTAAAGAAGTAAACAAATTTATTCATCATATCTTTATAAAATATAAATGTACCAAATTTAATTCCCATTGCAAATGAAATAAAAATAGCAGGCAACTCAAAAATTCCATGAGGTAAAAGATTAAGCAAGGAACCTGCACCAGAAGAAGAAACTGCCAAATAAGAGACAAATCCAACAACATATCCATTAGCTAAAGTAAAAAGTACAGAAGGTATACCAATAAAAAAACCCCAAAGAACACCTGCAAAACCTACACGAAGATTATTTAGAAAAATAAAAAGAATCATCTGAGATGAATTCATACCTTGTGTGTCTTTTAAGATTTTATCTATATATTCAAGAATAAATGAGGATATCTCTTCAGGATGATATACATAACCTAAGATTAAAGAAAATAAAAAAAGCCCAATAACCAAAAAAATAAATTTTTTAGAATTCTTAAGATAATCAAAACATTTCGAATAATTTTTAGAGATAAAATGAGTAATCTTATTGTTCTCATTCTCTTTCTTTTTTGTCTTATCTTTTTGCTTCTCTCCTCTCTTTAACTTCATAATTCAATCAAGTAAGAATTATATATAAAACTAACTAAACTTAAAACTAAACTAACTAAATCTTTTTTGAATATATTTTATCTTATTTTTATATTTGCTTCTTAAAAACAGCCCATAAATTAAACCAGCAATCAATCCTCCAAGATGAGCTGTGTTACCTATAGAAATATTTCCTGCTAAAGAAATAGCCCAAAGCAAAATTAACATACCTGGAGCAGCATATTTCATTTTTATAGGTATAGGGATAAACATCACATATACTGGCAAATTAGGAGTAAGAAGCATAAGCAACCCAATTAACCCAAATAATGCACCAGATGCTCCTACAGCATATGCATTAAAATCTGAACTGAAAAATAAACTCATAACAACAAAAAATAATGATGCAAAAATTCCTGAAAAAAGATAAAACCAAATATATCTCTTTC
Source organism: archaeon (assembly GCA_027318675.1). Taxonomy (GTDB): domain Archaea; phylum Nanobdellota; class Nanobdellia; order Pacearchaeales; family GW2011-AR1; genus MWBV01. The sequence goes on from DAHVOT010000002.1 coordinate 4,561, forward strand.
TACCAATTATTTTCTCTATAAGAGAACCTGCAAAAAATAAAGAAAGCATATTAACAAATAAATGGAAGAAACCAGCATGCATAAACATACTTGTTAAAAAAGTCCAAATATATTTACCTTCTAAAATATTAGCAGGTTTTATTGCTATAAAATCCCATGAAATAAAATTAAACTTCACAAGTATTGTAAAAATAATGAAAAGAACAACATTTAATATTATCAAAAGAGTATTCAAACTAAGAGAATCAAAAATACTTCTTCTCTTTTTAGGATAAACTTGATAAACGTATGCCATTTTAATCTAAAACTATCTATTTCTTTTTAGATACTTTTTTAGTTTTTGTCTTTATTTCTTTTTTAACAACCTTTTTAGCCTTAGAAGGAACAGTTTGTTTTTTCTTTAAAGAATCTTTTTTCTCTTTCTCTCTTGCTTCCTTCTGCAATCTTCTATTTTCTTCTCTCTTTTTAATCTTCTCGTTTTCTATTTTTTTAATCTCTTTCATCTTAATCTTATCTAATTTCGCTTTTTCTATTGTAATTTGCTCTTCAACCAATTTAAGTTTATTTTCTAATTTTTCTTCATTCTTTTTAAATTCTTTAAGAACCTTTTCATTATCCTTAACTGTGAATACTTCTCCACACTCATTACAAGTAAAATCATGGAGCATTGCATTCTCCTCATTATATTCTATATTACACCTTTCACAAACATAGAATCTCTTAGTCTCTCTGCTTTTTATTTGATTTCTTAATTGAGTTAAGTTTTTAGTAATCAAATCACGTAAAAATTCCAGAGACTTTAATACTTCTATCTTCCAAAAATAAGTATACCATCCTTTTTTCTTGTCTTTCTTTCTTATTGAAGAAACCAAACCCTGATCAGAGATTTTATACAAGATATTTCTAGTTTGATTTATTGTAAGGTCCAGTTTTTTTGCTATTATAAATTCATTAACATATTTCTCTTCTTCAAGTAAATTTACAATAGGCTCTCCTGGCTTTCCGACGACAATAGAAATAACCTCGTTTAAAAAGTTTTTTAGCATCGAAATAATAAAAATACCCCAATTATATATTTTTCGTTTTAGTTAAAAAACACAAAAAGATAAAAGTTTTTAAACCTATATTATCTCTTATATATATTAAAAAGAGATAGATCAAAAACACAAAAATGGGTTTATTCGGAAAAAAAGAGAACAAAGTAGAGGTGAAAAAGACTTCAAGTACTCCAGAGCTTCCAGAATTACCAAAATTACCCGAATTTCCTCCATTATCTAATGCTTCTATTTCTTCTCCATCATTAAAACATGAAGATGAAAAATTACCTCAACTTCCAACATTCCCAAATAATTCTTTAGGAAACAAATTCACACAAAATACTATTAAAGAAGCCGTAGCTGGGGAAAAAGAGGATAAAGAGGTTTTCGTTGCAGAGGATTTACCTGAAGAACATATAGGAATGATGCAAAAACCTCTGATAAAAAAATCTTTCAGTAAAGACTACGATGATTATGAGCAGAGTATAAGTGGTTCAAAACCAGAAAAGAAATTCAGTCAAGAATATGAAGATGAAGATATGCCAGATACTGAAGAGATTTATGAAAGAATGATTCCTGCAATACCTTCAAAACCAGCAACGCCTCAAAAAATATCTCCTCCAAAATCAACTTCAAAGGTAATAGATAATTCCGAAGAATATGCAGTAAAGAATTATATGACTAAAAAAGCTGAACCTGTATTCATAAGAATAGATAAATTTGAAGAGAGTATTAAAATTTTCCAAGATATAAAATCACAGATTTCTGAAATAGAAAAGCTCATCAAAAATACAAAAGAAATAAAGGCAAAAGAGGAAGAGGAGCTTTCATCTTGGGAGAAAGAAATACAAACAATAAAGAATCAGATAGAAAAAGTTAACCAAGATATCTTCTCAAGAGTAGGATGAAAGAACAAAGTGTTGTTCATATAAGGGTAGATTATGAAGATGCATTAGCTACTAAAAGAAATATTCTATCGGCAGAAGCAAATTTTTTAAAAGTTATAAAAAGAATAAAAAGATATGAGCTTCTAAGAGGTGAAGAGCTTAACAACAGATTAAGAATTCAAAATAAGATAAAAGACCTTAAAACAAATATGACTAAAATTAATGAGGTTTTTCCTAAAGTAAAACTTCCTGAAATACTTAAGAAAAACGAAGTAGAAAAAAAGAAAAAAATAGAAGAGCAAGAAAAGATAAAAGAGCCTATAAAAGAAAAACACGAAGAAGATGATCTTGAAACACAATTAAGAGAAATCCAAGAAAAACTTATGAAACTCGGATAAGCAATATTTTTAAAAATAACCTGATTCTTTGAATAACATGATAACTCGTGAACAATTAATAAAAAAATACTTAGATTTTTTCATATCTAAAGGGCATAAAAAGATACCCAACTCAAGTCTTATACCAGAGAATGATCCTACAGTTTTGTTTACAACAGCAGGAATGCATCCTCTAGTTCCATTTTTACTTGGACAATCTCATCCACTTGGAAAAAGATTGGTTGGAGTTCAAAGATGTATAAGAACTGGAGACATAGAAGAAGTTGGAGACGAAGTCCATCATACGTTCTTTGAAATGCTTGGAAACTGGAGTTTAGGAGATTATTGGAAAGAAGAATCAATAAAATACAGTGTTGAATTTCTAACTAAAGAACTTAAAATTCCAAAAGAGAAAATTTCGATAACTTGTTTTAAAGGAGATAAAGATGCTCCAAAAGACACAGAATCTGAAAAGATATGGATTTCTCAAGGAATAAAAAAAATAAAATTTCTCCCTAAAGAAAATAATTGGTGGGGACCTGCAGGAAAAATAGGACCATGCGGACCAGACAGTGAAATGTTTATAGATAAAGTTGAAATCTGGAACAATGTATTTATGCAGTATCTTAAAAATGAAAAAGAAGAATATATTCCTGCAAATCAAAAAAATGTTGATACCGGTATGGGAGTAGAAAGAACAACTGCTATTTTAAATAAATTAAAAGATAATTATCTAACAGACTCTTTCCTGCCAATAATAAAAGACATAGAAAAAATATCAAAAAAAGACTATAATAAAAATAAAAAAGAGATGAGAATAATTGCAGATCACATTAAAGCTGCAGTTTTCATAATCTCAGACGGAATAACTCCTTCAAACACCGAACAAGGATATATCCTAAGAAGGCTCATAAGAAGAGCAATAAGATATGCACAATCTATAGGTGTAAAAGAAAACTTTACCACAAAGTTAGTTGACTCGATCATACAGATATATTCTGATTATTCTGAATTAAAAACAAACAGAAATAGTATAATAACAGAATTAGAAAGAGAAGAAAACAAATTCAGAAATACCCTAGAAAGAGCAATAAATATTTTTGAAAGAATAACTAAAGATAAAAAAGAAATTTCATGTAAAGAATCATTTTTATTATATCAATCATACGGATTTCCAGTTGAGATGATTGAAGAAGAATGTAAAGCAAGAAAAATAAAATTCTCAAGAAAAGAATTTGATGAAGAGTGTAAATTACATCAAGAACTTTCAAGAACAGCAGCAGAAGGAAAATTCAAATCTGGACTTGCAGATCACAGCGAAGCAACTACAAAACTACATACTGCATCACACTTACTTCTAGCAGCTATAAGAAAAATATTCAATGACGATTCTATACATCAAAAAGGTTCAAATATAACTCCTGAAAGATTAAGATTTGATTTTAATTTCCCAAGAAAGTTAACTGATCAGGAAATAAAAGCAATTGAAGATGAAGTTAATAATAATATTAAAAAAAGAGGTGAAGTCATAAGAGAAGAGATGCCCTTAAAAGAAGCAAAAAAGAAAGGAATAAGCGGAGTTTTTGAAAACAAATACGGAGAAATTGTCTCAGTCTATACAATAGGGGACTGTTCTCAAGAAATATGTACTGGACCACATGTAAAAAACACTTATGAATTAGGAAAATTTAAAATAACAAAAGAAGAATCGTCTTCTAGTGGAGTGAGAAGAATAAAGGCCATACTTGAATAAATTATTCACCTGTAATACTGTTCTGTTAACCCATATTTATAAGTTAAATCTTCAATAGTTTTTCTATAAAAAGGACCTATCACTCCTCTATTATCTATTGAATTTCTTATACGTATAAGTTTCTCTGCATCTTTATATTCTTCCATATTTTCTCCAAGAGATTCTCCATCACTTAAAAAATAAAATTCAGGTTCAGAATATAATTTACCCACAGCAGCATAAGCAATTTCATCATCTGTAATTATTGAAGGAGAAGTTGTTTCAATAAAACAATATCCAGTATTCATTAAACTCTCTTCAATAGGACATTTAACTCCTGCAGCTTCATGATTTTCTGGAATATAATAAAAGAATGAAACTCCATATCCAAGTTCTCTTAATAAAAAAATGAGTAAATCTGTTTTCTCTCCGCAAACTCCTTTAAAATCATAAAGAACTTCATAAGGATAACGCGTATGATTTAATTTCTCTCCTAAAAAAGAATAAGTTTTATTTGAACTTCCAAAAGGGATATTTTGAACTAAACTTATTGCAATTCTAGCTTGATCTTCTTTGTTGTTTGTTAAATTTTGTATTTCAATTACAAGAGGTAAAAGAAAATTTCTTTGTTCCTCATCATTAATTGCCTTTAATTTAAAATCTGCTCTTGAAACATTATATTCTCCAGAATAAGATATAGAGCGAGGTATTTTAGAAGTATAATCTGAAAAATTTCCATAGACTTCAAAATCTATAAAATCAAGTTTACCATTTAAAGTATATTTCAAACGAATTTTCTTTGAATTATTTTGATATTTAGAGAAACAACTCTCTCCATTTAATTCAAAACCTTCTGGACATCCGCAAAAAGATGCACTCTCGATTAATTTTCCTTCTGAACAAAAATATGGCTTAACTTGAGAACAAGAATTATAAACTGAACCATCTCCACAAACATCGCCTTCAAGATAATTTTGAGAATTTTTATTCAAAATAATATGTACTATACCAAAACCTCCAGAAAATAAAACAATTAAAGAAACAACAAAGACAGTCAAAAGCCAGTATTTTTTCTGAAAAGTAGATTTATGTAAAACTCCAACATAACCTAAACCTGCTTTATCACCCTCCATATTCTACACAAGAAATCAAGATATAAAAACCTGATTATTTCAAAATATACTAATTATTCAAAATAAAGTCCAGGCATACCGGGTATTGCCTTTTTGGATTTGTTTTCAGGGTCATATTTTTTATCATCCTTAACAGAAAATATATCTAATTCTTTTCCAAGACCTTTGACTAACTTGGATTTATTTAATTTCTCAAGCTCAAATGGAACAACATAAACAAAAACCTTCTTAACAGCAACTCCATTTAATTCAAACTTATCTATTAATTCTTTAATATATTTAATATATTTCTCATTCAAATCAACTTCTTTTGTCTTAACTTTAAATACTGATTCATCAACCTTAGGCCATTCTGAAACAGAAATAAAATCTTTATGTCCCATCTTTTCCCATAGTTCTTCTGTTATATGAGGACAAAAAGGAGACATTACTTTAATCCACTTTTGTAAAAATTCTAAAAGAACTTCTTTATTTTCTCCCCCATTTTGAAGATATTCTCTCAATGAAGCTGCCAATAAAAAGAATGCAGAATTAGCAGCAACTCTTAAATCAAAATTATCCAAAGATTCATTTATTCTCCTTAATTCATTATTTAATGAAATTAATAGTTTTTTGTCTAAATCTTCTTTCTTCTTTCCATTAGTAATGAGAGCATTTTCAAATAAAGAATAAATCTTTTCAATATTCTTTCTATAAGAAGAAACTATTTCTTCATCCCAAACTACATCTGCTTCTGGACCTGCAATATGGGCATAATATAATCTCATTGCATCAACTCCAAATTGTTTAATTGCTTCAGGGATAGGTTGAGCCCCCCCCTTGGATTTAGAAATTTTGTTTCCTTTTCCTAAAACCCAATAATTAACAAAAATTCCTTTAGGCCACATTTCTTTAGGAAGTATGCTTACATGATTCATAATAAAAACAGGGAAATGGACAGTCTGATGTTCTTTACCTCCAAGATTAATATCCAAAGGATACCAATATAATACATCTTTTCTAATTTCATTCCAGATCTCTTTTTTAGGTTTTCCTTTTCCCAAGAAAACATAATCAAAAAATTCTTCATTCATTTCCTCTAATTTTATCTTACCCTTATTAAAGTACAATGAAACTAAGTAATATAAGGGGTAAAGTGTAGAATCAGAGATAGGTTCAATTATCCACTTTTCATCAAATGGGAGTTTTGTGCCTAACCAGCTTCCAAGTCTTGCACAAGCTCTATCTTGAAACCAGTCTAAAACAGATTCTATATTATTTTTATATTGCTCTGGCTTAATTTTTATTGTCTTAGAATGTTTTTTAGAAAGTTCTGTAAGATTTTTATCAGAATATCTTATGAACCACTGATCATCTATTCTCTTTATCATTACTCTCTCTCCGCATCTACAAAGAACTTCTTCAGATAAATCAAACATCGTATCCGCGCTTCCAGATTTTATCAATTCCTCTTTCATCTTTTCTTTAGCTTCAATAACTTTCATGCTTGCATACTTTCCACAAATTTTTAATAAAACACCTGTATGAAAGCCTTCTTTGTAAACTTCTTGAGTAAGCTCTTCTAATCTTTTATCATCTTGGCTTTTAATTTTATTATCTTCAACTACTTTTACTCCTGCATTTTCACCATATTTCTTTGTTTCAATTATAGGTATGACTTTTATTGACTTTACAATCTTTTCATCGAGTTTGAATTTTTTAATCTCCTTGGAATTCCCTTGTAATTCTTTTAATGCAATATAATCATAAGGAGCATCAGATGGAACACACGTAACAATTCCAGTGCCTATATTAGCATCTACAAATCTTGAAGGCAAAACAATTATCTCTCTCTTTATTCCAGGAGCAATAACAAATTTACCAATTAATTGTTCTTTAAACTCTCCAATAAGTTTGATATCCTCTTTCTGATATTTTAACTTCTCGAATGATTCTTTACTCACAATCCAATTTTCTTTTCCAACTTTTATTTCCACTAAATCTACTTCTGGATTAATCCATAGATTGGTTTGTCCAAAGATTGTTTCTGGTCTTAATGTTGCTGCAATAAGATATTTATCTTTATACTTAAATTTCAATAAAGTAAATTCTTGTTTTTCTGCATTTCCTCCTTTAGAAATGTCTGTCTCAGAAGCATCTACTGCTAAAGGTCCATGAACAGGACAAGCTGTTGCAAAATAGGGTTTCTGAACAAGCAATTCAGCATCTTTTAATTTTTTAAATTGCCATTGTATAAATTTATTATAATCTGGATATATTGTACAAGTAAACCTTCTCCAATCTGATAAAAATCCAAATTTCTTCCATGATTCTTCTTGATAAACATTATTAAAATGTTCAACAATTTTTTCAGGAGTATTTAATGTTTTTATTTTCTCTTTTTTACACCCATTTGCTAAAAGGTATTCAACCCATTCTTTGTTATTTGTTTGTACTTTCTTTGCAAATGCTATTGCTTGATTTCCAGAAGCATGAGTCCCAACAGGAAACAAAACATTAAACCCTTGCATCCTTTTGTACCTTGTAATAATATCAGTATAAGAAAATCCCCTCATGTGCCCAACATGCAAATAACCAGAAATACCAGGGTATGCAAATATCATAAAAAATTTCTTTTTCTTCTCATCTCTATTCGCTTCAAATATTTTTTTCTCTTGCCACTTTTTCTGCCATTTTTCTTCAATTTTTTGAAAGTTAATTCCATTAGTTTCTTGCATAAATTACTTATTATTCAGGAACTTTTAAATATTCTCATAACATAAATCAATTATGGAAAAGATAACTACTTATATAATTGGAGAGATAGTTTCAACAAATGAATCAGAAGCATTTACATTATACAAAAAATCCAATTTTGGAAAGCCAATAGGGCAGAAAATTCAGTACTCTCTAGCTGAAGCACTTTATCTTGTTGAAAAAAATAAAATACAAATAAAAAAATCCAACAAATCACTTAATTTTGAAGAAGTGTTTAAAATATTCAAAAGAATAGACAGTAGAATACAATTAAAATACCCGGTATTCAAGGATTTACGTGATAAAGGGTATGTTGTAAAGACTGCACTCAAATTTGGTTCAGATTTCAGAGTCTATGAAAAAGGAACAACTCCTGACGAAGAGCATGCAAAGTGGATTGTTTTCTGTGAACACGAATCTAAAAAGTTCTCCTGGCATGACTTTTCTTCAAAAAACAGAGTTGCTCATTCCACAAAAAAGAACCTATTAATTGCCATAATTGATGAAGAATCTGATGTTTCTTATTATGAAGTAAGCTGGATTAAAGCATAAGGTAACTCAAAAATAACACAAAAATCTTTATAATATCCAATATTCTTCTAAGCCTATGCCAACTCAAGATGCTTCAAAAATAAGAGAGAGAATCCTTTCAATCTTGAGGATGAAAGGTCCAACACTTCCTGTTTATATTTCTCAAGAGATAGGGATAAGTATGCTTTTTGTATCTGCATTTTTATCTGAACTTTTATCTGATAAACTTATAAAAATGAGTCATATGAGAGTTGGAAATTCTCCAATATATTATGTTGCTGGACAGGAACCACAATTAGAAAAATTTTCAACTTACTTAAAAAGCAAAGAAAAAGAAGCTTTCCTTCTTATTCAAGAAAAAAAATTCCTAAGAGATTCAGAACAGCCCCCCGCAATAAGAGTAGCATTAAGGGAAATCAAAGATTTTGCATTCCCATTTAGAAGAGCTAATGAAACTTTCTGGAGATATTTAACTGCAAAAGAATCTGAATTTAAAACAGATGTAAAATCAATAGAAGAACATCAGTATGTTGAGCCTAAACCAAGAACATACGATCAAAGAGAAAGAGAACTTGGTGAAAAACTTGTAAAAGATATAAACATAGAAGACATAGAAAAAATAAGAAAAGAAAAAGAAGAACTTGAAAAGAAAAAGAAAGTAGAACAAGAAGAGATAGAGGAGGAAATAGAAGAAACTGAAGAGAAAGAAGTAGAAGAAAAACCAAGAGTATTTGAAGAAAAAGAGGAAAAAGAAGATACAATAAAAGAAAAGAAAAAAGATAAAATTTCAAAAGAAGAAAAACAAAAAGCAAAAGATAAATCAAAAACTCAAAAAACATCAAAAAAGAAAGCAATACAAAAACAAGACGATAAATTCTTTGATAAAATAAAAGAATTCCTTTCAAAAGAAACAATTGAAATACTAAATATAGAAAGTTTCAATAAAAACGAAATACATTTAAGAATAAAGGCAGACGGAGAAGAGAAACTTCTTGTAGCTTACAATAAAAAGAAAATTCTTGACACAGATATAATAAATGCAAACAAAAAAGCTTCTCAATTAAAGCTTAAATATGTAATTCTAAGTATGGGAGAACCATCCAAAAAACTCTCGAATTTAATTGAAGCTGCACAAAATCTAGACAAAGTGGAAAAAATAGAAAAATAAAGAAAAAACCTTAAAATTTCTTAATCAAAACCTTTAAAAACAAAATTCTGCACAAATTAACATGGGAAAAATAAAGTCAAAAGTAGTAAGAAAGACCGCAAATGCTCTTTTAAAAGAAGATTTGAAATTTGAGAAAGATTTCGAGAAAAACAAAGCAATATTAGGTAAAGAAATGCCTAGTAAAAGAATAAGAAATAGACTTGCTGGACTTATCTCTAGAATGAAAAGACAAGAAGAAAAGGCTAAACTCCAGATGCAATAAACCTGCAAAAAACACTAATTTTTCTAAAGGTTAAACTTTTAAATGAACCACTTTTAATAATTCTAAGGTTAAAAACAACCTGTATGAAAGCTCTGTAGCTCAGTTGTTTAGAACCTAAAAGGTAAAATAACAGATTAAGATGTTTAAATCGAGATGGCTCTGTAGCTCAGTTGTTTAGAGCGCGGCTCTCATGAGTTGAATTAGTTCAACGAATCCGTATTGGACTTGTCCAATTGAGTGAGGCCGAGGTCGGGAGTTAGAATCTCCCCAGAGCCATATTCTAAAAAAGAATCAAAACATGAAAACAAAATTATCCAAAGAAAAAGAATTCTATATTGCAATGACCTTTCTAATTGCAGTTATAATTTTTCTTTTTTCAAATATTTCAACACCGGTTGGAAGAGAAACAGGTCTAAATCTTGCAACAGTCTATCATCTAGCAGTCTTCTTTGCATTCACATTTTTTTTAACTCTTGCAATAAAATCTAAAAATCTAAACAAAAAGACAATTGCAATTGTTTTTTTAATCTCACTTATCTACGCAATTTCAGACGAATTTCATCAGCTGTTTGTGATTGGAAGATTTGCAAGTATCAAAGACATAGCGATTGACCTAATTGGAAGCTCGTTCGCAATCTTAATTCTAAAAGGTTTAGAACAATTTAAAAAAGCTTAATTTCCGTCGACAAATTTAGAATATTTTGTCAGCTGCATCTTGTCTCTCACAGATAACAACTCACAATCAAGTCAAAAAGCGTTGCTTTTATAAAGTCTAAATTTTTAATTAGACTATCACAAACTGGACGTGTTAAAATGGATGAAAAAGAGATGCAGACTTTCAAGGACTCAAAGATATGTTTTCTAAGTAATTTCCCTCCGAAGGAATGTGGCATTGCAACATTCACTCAAGATTTGATAACTGCAATGAATAAAAGATTTAATCCAAAAGTAAAATCAAGGGTTATCGCTTTAAATGAAGAGTCCAGCATTTACAATTATGACAGCCATGTAATGTTTGAAATGAACAAAGATTATCTTGAAGATTATATAAATATGGCAAAAAAAATAAATCGTTCAGACAAAATAAAATTAGTTTGCATACAGCACGAATTTGGAATTTTTGGGGGAGAATACGGAAGCTATATTATACCTTTCTTAGAAACAATAGAAAAACCAGTTGTTGTCACATTTCATAGTGTTCTTCCACAACCAAACAACCTAAGAAAAAATGTAGTTAAGTTCATATGCGATAAATGCGCTGCAACAATTGTTATGGCAGAGAGTGCAATAGACATCTTACACGATGACTACGGAGTACCTAAAAGCAAGATACATGTAATTCGCCATGGAATTCCAGACACTCCATTGAAGGATGCTGAACCATATAAAAGAAAACTAAGACTTGAAAACAAGATAGTTCTTTCAACTTTCGGGTTATTGAGCAGAGGAAAAGGAATTGAGTATATGATTAAAGCCCTTCCTTATCTTGTAAAAAAATATCCAAATCTTTTATATATAATTATAGGAGAAACTCATCCTGTAATCAGGAAAAGAGAAGGAGAAGAGTACCGAAATTATCTTATGGATTTAGTTAAAAAGCTTAATTTACAAAATAATGTTAAATTTTACAACAAATATCTAAGTTTAGAAGAGATAATTGAGTATCTTTTAGCATCAGACATTTACATTTGCACAAATCTAGAAAGAAATCAAATAGTTTCTGGTACACTCTCTTATGCAATGGGATGTGGAAAAGCGGTTGTTTCAACTCCAAACCTTTATGCTCAGGAAGTTTTAAACAATGGAAGAGGAATGATTGCAGAACTTCAAAGCCCGAAGTCTTATGCTGATTGTATAGATAAGATACTTTCAAATCCCGATACAAAGAAAAGCATAGAACAAAGTGCTTACTCTTATGCAAGATCGATGATATGGTCTAATGTTGCTTCAGGCTATTTACACTTATTCAACAAAGTTGTTAAATTAAGAGAAGAAACAACTGAAAAATATCCTAAGATAAAACTAAATCATCTAAAAAGCTTAACAGATAATACTGGCTGTATTCAATTTTCAAAACTCTCTGTACCAGATCCTTCCTCTGGTTACACTGTAGATGATAATGCAAGAGCTTTAATCGTAGCTACAATCCATGAAAGATTGTATAATTCAGATATATCTAAAGAACTTTCAAATACTTACTTGAATTTCCTTGAGAGAGTTCAAAGTGAAGATGGAAAATTTAGAGATATTGAATACGAAAATAAAAATCTTGTAGAAACAAGCGAAGATGCTGTTGGAAGAGCACTATGGTCTCTAGGCCATGCAATAAACCATAGTAGAAGCAAAGAACTAATTGAAAAAGCAAAGAAACTCTTTGATAAATCTTATCCATTAATAGAATCAGACAGTTCTCCAAGAGCCAAGGCATTTACAACAATTGGGTTATATCATTACTATAAAAAATATAATGATGAAAAAGCATTAAATAAAATAAAAGAATTAGTTGATTCTCTAGTAGATTCTTACAAAAAAGAAGCAACAGATGAATGGAATTGGTTTGAAGGATATTTAACCTACTCTAACTCTAAGATTCCAGAAGTTCTTTTCTTAGCTTATAATCTTACAAAAAATAAAGAATATCTTGAGATAGCAGAAAAAAGTTTGAAATTCTTAACTAATTTGGTTTTTGTAAAAGATGAATTATCTCCAATAGGTCAAAATGGATGGTATAATAGAAATGGTGTAAGAAGTTTCTTTGATCAACAACCAATAGATGCCTCCTCAATGGTTCAAACTTATTTAACAGCATATGCAATAACAGGAAAAGATGATTATTATCATAATGCTGTTTTAGCATTCAACTGGTTCTTAGGTAAAAATCATCTTAAACAAATGATTTACAACGATGTTACAGGTGGATGTCATGATGGTTTATCAAAAAGCTCAATCAACCTTAATCAAGGTGCAGAATCTACAATTGAATATTTACTCTCAAGATTAATGCTTGAAGAAATAAAGAAAGAATTGCCTATTGTTTAACTCTTTGATAATTTTTATTTAGTTATCTGCAATCCATCATTTAATAACCTCTTATATAATTTATCTAACTATTATCATCAGTCTCTCAAGATTGCGATTTTACCACAATAATTGTATATTCTCCAATAATTAAATCGCCCTTAATCCTTCAAAATCAAACTTAAAATCAATAACTTTATCCTTAAATTTCTGTTTTAATCTTTTCTTATTTCCAAAAAATAAAATACATCCTCCACCCCCTGAACCACACACTTTAGCTGCAACTGCTCCATTTTCCATAGCTAATGCAATTATTTTTTGAGTACTTTCAGGAACTATGCTCTTATGTAGCTTCTTTCTCTCTCCTGTTTCTTCATTCATTAATTCAGCGAATCTCTCTAAATCTTCTTTTAACAAAGCATTCTTCATTTCAATTGCTATATTCTTTATTCTAAGTAAATTTGCATTGTTTTTTCCTTTTCTTAAATTATCCATCATAGCTCCATTAGTATTCCCTGAAAAATGAGGTTTACCAGTATAAACTAGAACAAGTTTTTCTTCAAGTTTCTTTATGAATTCCTTTCTTAAATTAAGTCTATTAACTTTAACCTGATCTTTATTAAATTCCATAAAATTTATTCCTCCAAATGCTGCAGCATATTGATCTTGTTTTCCTCCAACTAATCCCATTGCCTGTTCAAGACCATAAACTGTTTCAGCAAGTTTAGTTTTAGCATTTGAATCTAATTTTCCTTCTTTTTGCATTATCAAACTCAACCAAACTAAATTCATTACACCTGAAGTTCCTAAACCAGAAGAAGTTGGGATATTCCCTGTATATTCTAAATGAGTTTTTTTATCATCTGCTTTTAATTCCCCAACAACATATCTGTTTATTGTCGCATTAAGAATACATCCTCCATAATCGTCTTTAAATGGAGAAATATCTGTAGTTCCACCAGCAAAATCTATTCTTACAGGGGCTATGAATTTTTTCACTTTCATCTTTTTTATTCTATTTTATTTAGATTATTTAATTAATAAACTTGCACCTAAAGTTCCAGGATGCTCAAGTTTACTCCATTGAATAGGTGTCTTTCTTGGAAGAATAATATACTTTTCTGCTTCTTTTTTAACCATATTAAGATAAGTTGAACCTGTTTCTCTCACTCCTCCTGCTAAAACAACAACTTCTGGGTCAAAAACATTGATTAAACTTCCAATCCCTTGCCCAAGATGCATTGTTATCTTATTCAAAATCTCTTTTGATTTACTGTTATTTATTTTTAATAAATCATTTATCATTAATTCTTTTCCAAATGCCTTCTTAGATAATTCTTTTGTATATTTCCATCCAACTAATTTTTCAAAGGATTTTCCATCATGTAATATAATATGCCCCATTTCTCCACCGTATCCTTGTCCTTCATATAATTTTCCATCAATTATTATTCCTCCTCCTACTCCTGTACCTATTGTTAATACAATGAAGTTCTTTTTCTTTACACCTAATTTCAACTCTGCAAATGCAACAGAATGAGCATCATTACAAACTTCAACTTTTTTCTTGAATTTCTTTTCAAGAGCAGCTTTAATATTATAATTTCTTAAAGGCAAATTAGGAGGATTTTTTATTATTCCTTTTTCAAGAGGTCCAGCACTTGCAATTCCAATTCCTTTAACATCTTTTTCCATTAAATGCTCTATATTCTTAAACAATAAATTTTCCAATTCTTTCTGAGTTTTAGGAGTTTTATCTTTCATATATTTGATTATCTTATTGTTCTGAACTAAAGAAACTCTCAAATTAGTTCCTCCCAAATCAACTGCAATAACTTTAGTCATTTTATTTATTTACGATTATATTTATCCTCCAATCTTATTTCATCATGCTCATTAAATGTTCCAAGAGAGATCTCAAGAACTTTAACATCATTCTCCTTGGCAATTATTCTATGAGCAACATTCTTTCCAATCTTAACCAATTCACCTTCCTTAATTTTCTTGACTTTCTTGCCTAATTGAACATATCCTGATGTTATAAAATACCAATTTTCACTCCTATGCTTGTGTTTTTGTAAACTAAGCTCTTCATTTTTCTTAACCTCAAGAATCTTAACAGTACATTTTTCATTAAGAACAAATTGCTTGAATACTCCCCACGGTCGTTTAACTACTTTCATCACCTTAACCCCTTTTATATATTAAAAAGCAAAAAGCGTTTTAAATAGTTTATGATGAAGCTATCTTACCAAAAAATACTCTCTACACTTAAAGTTTCATTTCATTAACTAAATACTTCGTAGTATTAATGCACTTATTCAAGAAAAAATATCTCTTAGCTGGATTTTTCTTCATTTCCATATAAACCCAATAAAAAACATTACAACTATCTAAAATCATCATTGGCAAGATAAATTCTTTTTCTTTATTTGTAAGTTTAATTGTTTTTTCATATTCTTTCAAAAACAAATTCATCTTTCTTTTATCTAATTTATTATCAGCAAAACATAATCTCTTTATAGCATAAGCAACCTCTTTTACTCTTGGATTTAAACTTAAATTTTCAAAGTCCAAAATAGCTTTAACCTTGCCATTTTCAAATAAAAGATTGTGATTCCCAAAATCTGAGTGAGTAATAATCAGATTTTCAGTATAATTCATTTCTTTAATCTTGTATAATGCTGATTCAAACATATTATAATTAGAAATTACAAGCTTATCAACTCTACTAGGATTACTTATCTTTGAAATCCTAGCTTTAATTTTTAAATATTTAATTATCAAATCATCCGCATAAGTGTACTTTAAATTTTTAGGAACTTTAAACTTTTTAGAGATACTGTGAAATTTTGAAAGAACTTTGGCAATCTCGTTGATCTTATTAAAATTATAAATAACTTCTCCAGGTATCTTTCTATAAACCCATAAAAAACTACTTCCTAAATTAAGCAAGACTCTTCCATCCTTACTCTTAATAGGATTAGGAAAATCATAAGGGAACTTGCTCTTCTCTAAAAATTCAAGAAATTTAAATTCAAATTCCAACTTCTTTTTATTTGAATCATTAAGTTTACAACTAAGCAATTTTACAATATATTCTCCACTAGAAGTTTTAAAATCAAAGTTATAATTAACTGCTCCTCCAGGATTTAATTTAAAATGAATTAATTTTCCCAAGCCATACAGATTTACAATCTTTTCCGCATCTCTCTTTGAAAGTTTCATTTTATTTTTATCAGCCAAAAATTATCTTACTTTTATATCCTCTTTAGTTATTCTCATTACATTTTTATCTTATTATATTTTTCTCCAAATAGGATTACAAATGATAGTCTTCTCCATTTAAGTAAAATCTCCTATTACTCTTAAGAAAATATCTTTTAGCAAATTTGTGTGTTATTTGTTTAACTCTCTCAGCACATAAATTATACTTTTCAGCTATTTCTGGAATATCTAATTCGGTAGTTTTTATACCCAAAAAATCTGTAATAAGATTATAATTTCTTCTTACAATATTCTCAAGATGAGGCTTATACTTTAGAGCATCCACTATATCTCTCTTAAGCATCCCTTGAACAACACTTTCAAAGTGTTCTTTCTCAATTTGATATTCTATTGTGTTTTTTGTTTCCATAGAGTAGTGATATTTCCATATTATAATAACCTTTCTTTGTATTTTTAATCTTTTTATGGAAAAATATATAAATATATCCAAATTATGATAATTATGGCTTATAATATTGACAATATAGATAAAAGAATCCTTTTTGAGCTTGAAAAGAATGCAAGAATAACTGATTCAGCTCTTGCTAAACTAGTCAAAAAGAGTAAGGATGCTGTAAGATATAGAATAAAGAAACTCGAAGATGAAAAAATTATCTTGGGATATAGAACCTGGATAGATTACTCAAAAATAGGATATAGAACATCTACAATTTACCTTAATCTTATCAATCTTCCTGAAAAAAGGGAAAGGCTAATTGAAGACTTGAAAAAAGATAAAAGGGTTTATTGGTTGGGTGTTGCAGAAGGAGTTTGGAATATTGGAATTACTTATTTCATAAAATCAAATCATGATCTTTTTGAGATAAAAAGTGAACTTTTGTCTAAATACAAAGAATTAATTGTTGATTCAAAGATTACTTCTCTAGCAAGTGTAAGTGTACATGAAAAAACCTTTCTTTCAAAAGGAAATTCCTCTCTTATAACATTTACAGAAAACATTGATAATTATGAACTAGAAGAAATAGAAAAGAAAATTCTTAAGGAATTGTATAATAATTCAAAGATTAATCTCTCTGAGCTTGCATATAAAACAAAGTCCACAATAGATATAGTAAGAAGCAGAATGAAAAAACTGGAAAGATTAGGAATAATAATTCGTTACACTATTTATATTAATTACAGAAAAATAGGATACGAATTATACAAGACTTTTATTTACCTCAGTTCATACACAAAAGAAGAACTTGATAATTTAATGAAGTATGCTGAAAAGAGCGATAAAATAATAAATGTTGTAAAGCAAATTGCATCCTGGGATTTTGAATTCATTATATTTGCAAAGAATTTTGAAGAATACACAATAACAATAAATGACTTAACCAAGACTAACCCAAAAATGTTTAGGAAGTTTGAAACTGCAATAATGAGTGAAGATATTATCTTCCCATGCAAAGAGGTTTACTTTTAATTACAACCAAACCCCAACTCAAATTTTAAAAACAACCTATTCCTCTTATTAAAATAAAAGAAATGGTGAAAAAACAAAACAAAAGAATAGAGAAAAAAGAAGATATCCTACTTAACATTTTGCATGAAGAGCAAGACAAAAAAGGCTACATCTCAATAGAGGCTATGAAACGTATTAGCACAGAATATCAAATCCCTATTTCAAGAATCTATGGTGTTGTTAAATTCTATACTATGTTAAGAACAGAACCTCAAGGAAAATACATAATAGAATTATGTGGCTCTCCAACATGCGTATTAAATGAAAGCAGAGAAATAGAAAAATTCCTTGAAAAAGAACTTAATATAAAAATTGGTGAAACAACTAAAGACAAAATGTTTTCTGTATACAAAACTTCATGTATAGGATGTTGTGATGAACCTCCCGCAATGCTTCTCAATGGAAAACCCGTGACCAAATTGACTCTCGAGAGAGTAAAAAAATTGCTGAATGAATTAAAGAAAAAATAAACAAAGAAAACAAAATGCAAATCCTCCGCCAAACCAACCTTGAAGCACTGAAACTTGCAAAAGAATTAGGACCAGAAAAGGTCTTACAAATACTTGAAAGAAAAGCTTTAGTTGGAAGAGGAGGTGCAAGTTTCCCTCTTGCAAAGAAATGGAAACTAGCATTAGATGCAAAAAAGAAAAATACAAATAAAAACAACTCAAAAGATATTTATCTCATATGCAATGCTGATGAAGGTGAACCAGGTACATTTAAAGATAAATTTATTCTAAAAAACAACCCAGAAACACTAATTGAAGGAATATTAATTGCAGCATATACACTAAATGCAAAAAAAGCTTTCATTTACTTAAGAAATGAATATGAATTCCTATTAAATGATTTAGAAAACACTATAAAATCTCTTCTTAAAAAATCTAAAATGGAAAATAAAGTTGAAATAAAAATAGTAAGAGGTGCAGGAGCATATATTTGTGGAGAAGAAACTGCAATAATGCAATCAATAATGGGATATAGAGGACAATCTCAATACAAACCTCCTTATCCAACAGAGCAAGGATTATGGGAAAGTCCAACTGTGTTAAATAATGTTGAAACATTAACCTGTGTACCCCAAGCTCTTCTTTATGATGATTGGAATCCAAACTTAAGACTTTTCTCTGCATCAGGAGATATTGAAAATCCAGGAATCTATGAATGGGAATTAGGTGTAAAAATGTCAACAATACTTGATACTGTTAAACCTAAACAAGAAATAAAAGCTCTCTCTTTCGGGTGCTTTGGAGGAATAATGCCAATAAACAAAAATACATTAGTTACAACTGAAACAATCTGTGAAGAAGACTGCCAACATGGAGCATTTACTATAATCTTCATAGGAAAAAACAGGAATATTGTGGATATTTGCTTAAGTATAGCTAAATTTTATACTTATGAATCCTGTGGAAAATGTACTCCATGTAGAGAAGGTACAATCCGTATACTTAATCTACTAAAAAAAGTTCGTGATAAAAAAGCAACCCCAGCTGATTTAGAACTCTTAAAAGAACTTTCACAGCATATTAAAGAAACAAGCTTATGCGGTTTAGGGCAATCTTCAACAAATCACATTCTAACTTCATTAGAACATTTTAAACCAGACTATATGGAGTATATTAAAAAATAAAATGAACGAACAAGATAAACAGTTAATTGAAGAAGCAAAGAAGATAATTATCAAATCTAAACCAGTTAAACTTATTGATACAGGAGGTGTTGGTAGTGCACTAATTACTTCTAAAGGTAATATCTTTTCTGGAGTAAGCATGGGATTTTATTGTGGAATGGGATGTTGTGGAGAATATAATGCTATTGGAGCAATGATAAGTAACGGAGAAAAAGAGATCAAAACAATTGTTGCTGTTGATGATGAAGGAAAAATTATGCCTCCTTGTGGTAAGTGCAGGGAGATGATTTTACAAGCATGCAAAAAGAACAAGGATACTGAAGTTATAATCTCCAAAACTAAAAAAGTTAAGTTAAAAGAATTATTACCTTATCCCTGGGGAGGTTCAATAGAAGAATGAAAATAACAATAGACAACAAGCAAATAGAACTAAATGCTGCAGACTCAAATAAAACACTCTTACAAATATGCAGAGAAAATGATATTAAAATCCCAACACTCTGCTTCCACAAGAATCTTTTTCCAGAAGCAAGGTGCAGAGTGTGTTTAGTTGAAATGAACAGCAAGCTTGTAACAGCTTGTTCAACAAAACCTATTGAAAATGCAAGTATTATCACTAATTCTGAGAGAGTTATCAAATCTAGAAAAATGAATTTAGAATTAATGAGTCCTAATATTAATGTTAATGAATTAGCAAATGACTTTGAAGCAAAAGAAGTTTATGATCAAATTGGTATGGAGTATGAAAGATTCAAATCAATTAAAGATTATCATCCAGATTTAGGTGCTGCAATAGTTCGTGATAATAACAAATGTGTAAATTGCGGTAAATGTGTTCAAGTCTGCGGCAAAATTCAGGAAATACATGCTATTGATTTTTCAAGTAGAGCTCATAATGAACACGTAACTCCTTATGATGAAAAGAAACTAGAAGAAGTTGCATGTATTCAATGTGGTCAGTGTTTAATTAATTGCCCTGTTGGAGCTATAACTGAACGTTCACATCTTCCTGAAGTAATTAAAGCTCTAAATAATCCTAAAAAACATGTTGTTGCTCAAACAGCTCCTGCAATCCGTGCAGCGTTAGGTGAACTCTTCAACATGCCTTATGGAACTCTAGTAACAGGAAAAATGGTAACTGCTCTAAAGAAATGCGGTTTCAATAAAGTCTTTGATGTTGATTTAGGTGCAGACATGACAATTATGGAAGAATCTGCAGAACTTCTCAAGCGTCTCAAAGAAAAAAACAAAAAGAAACTTCCAATGATTACAACCTGTTGTCCAGGCTGGATATTAATGATGGAATTCTTTTACCCTGAACTAATTCCTAATATGTCAACCTGCAAGAGCCCTCATGAAATGTCTGGTATGTTGATAAAATCTTATTATGCAGAACTTGCAAATATTAACCCTAAAGATATTGTAGTAGTTTCAATAATGCCCTGCACAGCAAAGAAGTTTGAATCTACAAGGCCAGAATTAAACACAGGAGTTGATTATGTCCTCACGACCAGAGAACTTGGAAGACTAATAAAACAAAAAAATATTGATTTCTCATCTCTTCCAGACACAGAATTTGATCCAACTCTAGGATTAGCAAGTGGTGCAGGAGATATTTTTGGTGCAGCTGGAGGAGTTATGGAAGCTGCATTAAGAACAGCTTA
Organism: archaeon; assembly: GCA_027318675.1. Classification (GTDB taxonomy): domain Archaea; phylum Nanobdellota; class Nanobdellia; order Pacearchaeales; family GW2011-AR1; genus MWBV01. The sequence continues at coordinate 25,474 of DAHVOT010000002.1, forward strand.
TGAGCTCTCAACAAAAAAGAAGCTTGAAAAAGTAGAATTTCAAAATCTTAGAACAAAAGACAGCAGTATAAGAGAAGGTAAAATAAAACTAGGAAACAAAACAATACGTTACGCAACAGCGAGTGGCGGAGCAAACATCCGCAAGCTATTAAGAAACAAAGATAAATATGATTTTATTGAAATGATGGCTTGTCCTGGAGGATGTGTGGGGGGAGGAGGACAACCAATCTACTCTGATGATAAAGTTCTCACCCTAAGGGCCCAAGCACTCTATAAGCAAGATAGTATGCGTGAATACAGACGTTCCCACGAAAACCCAATTGTTAAAGATATTTACAAGAAGTATCTCGGAGAACCGTTAAGCAAGAAGGCTGAGAAGTTGCTGCATACGAAGTATACCAAGAAGGAGAAGTTTTAGAAAGAGA
>DAHVOT010000030.1 GCA_027318675.1 archaeon
CAAAGGGAAGTATTGCAGAATTTTCAGGTTTTCCGGGTTCAAAGGCAGTTCAAAAAGCAATAAAAGAATTCAAACCAGATATTTTAATTTCAGCTCATATTCATGAAGCAGGCGGACTTCAAGAAAAAATAGGAAAAACAACTGTAATCCATGTTGGAAGAAAACCAAAAATCTTTGAAATATAACACACAAAATTTATAAAAACACAGAAAACACATTAATTCTAATAAAATAATAAAAATGGCAATAAAGAAAAAACAAGATAAGACCAAAGAAGAATTAGCTGTAGAGGGAAATTTCAGAGTTGATAGAAGTGATTTAAAGTATGCAACTGAAAAACAGGTGAAAGAATCTTTACCAAAACAAGATATTCTAAAAAATATAACTGAGAAATCTGTAAAATCAACTCCAACAGAAATAATTACTCAGGGGGCAATTGAAAAACATTACAAAAAACCACACAAAAAACAAATAGAAAAAGTTGAAAAATTTACAGTATTAAAAAAGAGAGTAAAAAAATCAAAAAAAGCAGAAGAATATTCCCATCCAAAAATAAAATTAAAAGAAAATGGATATGAATTGATTATAACAGAAAAACCTCAGGCAGCACTTAAAATTGCAAGTGCTCTAGGAAGTCCAACTCAAAAAAATTTTAACAAAGTTCCATATTATGAACTTAAAAGAGGAAACAAAAAAATATTAGTTGCTTGCGCAGTTGGACATTTATTTACCCTTAAACAAAAAAACGGAGGATATCAAATTCCTGTATTTGATATTTCATGGGTTCCTAATTTTTTAGCAAAAAGAGGAGACTTTACAAAAAGATATTATGATTCTATATTAAAACTCGTAAAAGAAGCTTCATCAATAACAGTTGCTACAGACTATGATGTAGAAGGAGAGGTTATAGGATTAAACATAATAAGATACATTTGCAGCCAACAAGATGCTTCGCGTATGAAATTCTCAACTCTTACTAAAACAGAACTTGAACAAGCATATGAAAGCAAATCTTCAAGCATAAACTGGGGACAAGCAATTGCAGGAGAAACACGCCACTATCTAGATTGGTTTTATGGTATAAATTTTTCAAGAGCTTTAATGAATGCTATAAAAACAACAGGTAAATTCAAAATAATGTCAATAGGAAGAGTACAAGGACCAGCACTCCATTTAATTGTAGAAAAAGAAAAAGAAATAGAAGCGTTCAAATCAAAACCTTATTGGCAAGTATTTATAACAATAGATAATAAAAAAAACAAACTTGAATTAAAATATATAAAAGATATATTTAACAAATCTCAATTAGAAAAATTCAAAGATTTAAAAAGAAAAGAAGTAGATGTTGAAACAATAAAGAAACAAGAAAAAGTCCCTCCTCCTTCTCCATTTAATTTAACAGTTCTTCAAACAGAAGCATACAAATTTTATGGGATAACTCCATCAAGAACACTTCAAATAGCACAATCTTTATACCTTGCAGGATTAATCTCTTATCCAAGAACTTCTTCTCAGAAATTACCTCCATCTATAGGGTACCAAGAAATTCTAAACAAACTAGCAAAAACATTCAAAGCTGAAAAATTAATAAAAAGAAACACTCCAATAGAAGGAAGTAAGACTGATCCTGCACATCCTTCAATTTATCCAACAGGAAACACCCAAATTCTTTCAGGAGACGAAGATAAAATTTACAAATTAATTGTAAAAAGATTTTTGAGTTTATTTTGTGAGGATGCTTTAATAGATAATAAAACAGTTAAAGCAACCATTAATGATTTAATTTTTTCAAAGAGAGGACAATCAATAGCAAGAAAATCTTGGATGGAGATTTATCCAACAAAATTAAAAGAAGAAGAAATACCTGATATGAATGGAAAAGCAGAAATTATTGATTCGAGAACAGAACAAAAGGAAACTCAACCCCCAAAAAGATATTCGCCAGCATCTATAATATCCGAGCTTGAAAAAAGAAATCTTGGTACTAAAGCTACCCGTTCTTCAATATTAGAAACTTTGTATGATAGAGGATATGTTCAAGGACAAAGTATACAAGCTACACCATTAGGAATTTCTTTAATAAATACAATGGAAAAATATTCTCCAATAATTATAGATGAAAAACTAACAAGAGATTTTGAGATAGAAATGGAAAATATTCAAAGAATGCATATAAAATCTAAACAAGAAAAAAAAGAAGAAGAGATAATAGAAAAAGCAAAAACAACAATAACAAATATTTCAAAAGATTTTGAAAAACATAAAAACAAAATAGGACAAGAGTTAATTGATGCAAATATCGAGCATAGAGAACAACAAAAAAGAGAAAATGCATTGATAAGATGTCCAAAATGCGGAAAAGGAGATTTATCTATAAATTATTCAAAAAAAACAAGAAGATTCTTTGTTAGCTGTAATGCTTATCCTGATTGTAAAAATACTTACAGTTTACCTCCAAATGGAAATATAACCAAATCAGATAAAGTATGTGAGGAATGTAATTGGCCTATGTTAACAAGATTATCTAAAGGTAAAAAGCCATGGACTTTCTGTTTTAATCCCCAATGTGTAACAAACAAGGGTTGGGCAGAAAAATCAGCAGCAAAAAAACAAGAAGCTGAAGCAGAAAAACAAGAATAAATTATACTTTAACAAAATCATTTAGATTTTTTTGTTCCTTCTTTTCTCTCAATAACTTACTTCTATTTAAAATAGTTCCAAAATCAAAGTTGTATTTTATTTGTCCTATTTTTTTAACACTCTCTAAAAGTTCATTTCTATCTGCAAATTTCATTTCTCTTCTCAAAGCTTTTTTAACAGACTCTCTTACAACCCAAACTCCTAAAGCTGCCCAATAGCTAGGAGTTTCGACTCTAATTGCAATAACACTTGCTTGTCTTTTAATTGAATTTAAATATTCAAGGACAGCAAAACGAGAAGCATAATATCCTCCTGCAGTATCAAATGCATAACTTTTTCTTCCGCCATATCCCTCAATATCAGTAGAAGCTTTAACTTCCTGACTTGGATTCCAAGAACTGTGTGGCAAGTATAATTCAAACAATTCATAACTCCAAACACTTGGAAACATCAGTATAATATATTGATTACCCATAAACTCTCCAAAAAACAATTCATGATTCTCTATCCAAGGATATTGACGTACATTATCCAAAAAACTCTTACCTAAAATATCATCAGTTGCAGTAATACTCCACCTTGTAGGAACTAATTTTTTGTTTTTTGCTAAACCCATAACACCTACACTAAGTATCTTACTCAAAGTATACTCATTGAATTCATTTTTATACAAAAATTCAATTGCTTCTGAAGCTTTAATCTCGTCATTTATTACTCTGTCCACCTTTTTCTCAACTTTAACATTTCCTGTTATTTCCACATTTTTTAAACCCGCTCTCATACCGTGAGGAGTTAAAATTTTATCTTTCTCTCTTCCGACAATAAGCCTATTTTTCAATTCAATTTCAACATCAACTTGTCTTGAAGATATAGCAACATCTTTAGCAACTTCAACAAATTTCTTATTTAATCTAATATCACTAACTTTAGCTTGAAACCTTGAATTAAGAAGCCCATTTCTTAAGCTCATAACCTCTTCTATATTAAGATTATTCTCTGCCCAATATTTTGCATCATCGTAAAGCCATGCATTCTCATCTTTATTTAAAGGGCTTAATATTCCAACATTGACTAAAGGATATTTTAACTTACTACCAATAAAAACACTAGGCGGAGAAATAGAATCTACTTTAGAAATCTTACTTAAATCCTTAATTTTAAAATTAACATCTGCAACTTTCTTAACTGTTTCAAATTTTATCGCCTCTGTCATCTCTCTTAAATATAATATCACTTTAAATTTTTATAATACTACGAAATAGTTAATATAAGCTGTTACTATTCTTTTCTAAATCCACCTTTTTTTAAGGATACCTTCATTTTTGATTATAAATCCCATTTCTTTTTGAGGCAAATTTCTGTGTTTTAAAAGAACAGCTTTTCTCTTTCCATTATCATTCTTCAATTCAATAATACATTTACTCCAATATTTGAACAAATCTCCTCCAACAATATTTGTATTCCTCTCAACACCCTTCTTAAATTCTTCTTCTGGGATAAATTCCATATAAACCTGATTTGTGATTAAAATAGGTATATTCTGCTTCCTTGAAATCTCTGCAAAGATTCTCATTTGTTTAGCTATTTCTCTGTTAACCTCTTTAACTCTTTCATCATCTCCTGAATTGTGTGCATCTCCAATTTCGAGCCTATAAAGCATAGCCATACCATCAACAACAATCAGCCCAACATCCTCTTTTTTAACTAATCCAAGTAATTTAACAAAATCTTTTTTCTGTTCCTCAAAACTTGTTGGTTTCAAAAGTAAAATATTATTTAAAACACTCTCATAATTCTCAGAGCTTACAATCTGTTTAACTCTTTCAACACTAAATCCTCCTTCTGTATCTACAAAAATAACTTTATTTCCTTTTTTAGCCTGACTACATGAAGCTAATATTGCAAAATTAGTTTTTCCACATCCAGGAGGTCCGGCAATCATAGTTATAATATCTTTTTCATACCCTCCATAAAGCCAGGTATTCAAATCATAACTTCCTGTTGAGATTTTTTCAGTTTTAATAGACATAAAAAATTCAAACTTTATCAATTAATAAGGATTATTGTGTTTACTTTTTTGTTTTCTCTTCTTTCCATTTAATATATCTTTTAATATTATCTACATTTTTAGAATAAATATTCTTTCCAGGTTCAACAAATCCACAAACTATAAAATTATCCATTATGCTTCCTAAATCTTTAGAATAGGGCTTATGCCCATTAGTATCAAACATTAATCTTTCATATCTTTCAGGATATTTATTTTTCCTATAAAAGAAATAATCATGATAATCTCCTTTGCATTCTTTAAGGTTAATCTTATTTAAATTTTTAACACCCAATTTATAGAGTCCAATTAAATTTTGCATAATAATTCGTGAAACTTCTTGGTATGTCTGTTCACCCATACTTCAAATTATACTAAACAATTAATAAAGATTATTGTAAAAAATAATAATAAACGCTTTACTTCAACTTCTTAAAGTCATCTTCAATCTTATCTAAATCTTTTGTTATAGCTTCAACAGCATCGTTTATAGCTTTCTTAGCTGTTTTACCCTTAGTTTTAACAGATAAAACAGGCTTTTTAGTAGGATGCTCCCTCTTCCAAGCAGCAAATGTAACAGAAGAATCTTTATTCAAGTAAACTCTTAGTATTTCCACTAAAGTAAGGCTTTCCATTTCAACTTCTATTTCTTCCTTTGAATCTTTAAGAATATTCATTTCCATGATAGTTTATCATAAAATTAGTTTAAAAACTTTACCTATGGTATTTTTTAATAAATTTGGATTATTTTCCAAAAAGAATTTTATCTGCCTCTTCACTAGAAATCTCTTCTTCAGGTTTTTGAGGTGCTTCTTCTTGAGATTTTTTTCTGTTTCTTCTGAAAAAAGAAAACAACCCTTTTTTTCCTTCTGACTCGCTTTTCTTATCTATCTCTTGTAAATCTGAAATAGTTAAATTCTCTGTTGTTTCTTTATCAAATTTCCCTTCTTTTTCAAATCTTTCTCTTACTGCAGGGTTTCCTCCAACTCCCACAGGTCTTGCAACTCCTGCTTGATTCTCCGAAGCATATGGACTATCCATCTTTCTTATCTTAATTCCAAAATAATTTTCCAACTTTCTAACTAAACTATCTGAATTATTCAAAATAACCCCATTTTCAGCGCTAATAATCAAAGATTCAGGTTCTCCAATATTTTCTGCTAATTGTTTTTGAGTTAATTTCTTAGCTCTTCTAGCCCTCATAAGAATCCAGTGAAAATTAACAACTAAATCTGTTCTTGGTTGAGGTTTATTTTTTTGAAAATTAGTATCAATAACTCCTTTTAATGTTGTTTCCTGCCTTCTTATTCTATCATCTTTAGATCTTCTCATTGACTCTTGTCTAGCTTTTTCAAGAAGCATACTCCTATGCTTTTCAGGGTCAATTTTAGCCATTTCAGAAAGTCTTTCATAAACGCTCTTTACCTTTTCTGGTTTGTTTAATTCAGTTGGTTGAACTAAAGGCAATCCCTCGTCATCAGCACAATGTTTGCATATTTTAACAACGCCTTTTCCTGAAATAGCATCAAATAATCTTTCCTTTTCATCAGAAACACCGCATCTAAAACACTCTGCCATGAAAAATCTTAGTTATATCCCCTTTTTAAGATTTGTGTTATAAAAATATATTATTATTTTTAACAAAAAACAAAAAAATAAGTAATTAAATAAGAGAAATCAATTTCAAGAATTTAAAACTATTACTTTTTGTGTACTTGATTTATTTTTTGAATTAAATACAACTTGTTCCAATTCCTCTAGACTTACCAAAGAAGTTATAACTGAAGATTCGTCTACTATTATTACAGGAGCTTGAGAAATATTATAATTGTGCTTAATTACATCAACTGAACCAAGATCTAAATTTGAAGCAATAGGAATAAGAAGGACCTCTTCAGGATAAGCATATTTCAAATCCATTAAAACCAAACTTAAAACTCTCTGCTGAGATTTTATATCAACATCCTTAGAACCGTAATCAAAAAGATAAATAACAGTATGAAAATTTTCATCACATTTTTCTTTTATCTCTAGAGATTCCATCCACAAATTTACCCTAAGAAGATCGTATCTCTTATGAAGTACAGTTCTTTGATTTACAGTAAATTTAGATTGTCCATCTTCTTCTTCAAATTCTGCAATATCTAAATAGATTTCATCAGCAAAGTTAAATAAATTCTTTTTTGCAATTTCACAATTAAAATTAAAATTGTTATTCAAACCAGAGATCTTAATTTGTTGATCCATCAAATCTATTTCAGCGCTTCTTATCATTAAATCTGACTTGCTAACATTAGATAATTCTACATAAAAACCTAATACAAGCCCTGCTATAAAAACTAGCAAAGTTATAAGCAAAGCCTGCCAAAATGCATTTTTACTATTCACCATTTTACCATGAATACCTCTTTACTGCAAATTTATAAAGTGCACTTATCATTATCAGAGGATAAATCATTAAATACAAAGTTAAAAAGAATATCAGGTTAAAAATATTTATATCTTTCAGTTTAAACTCTTTCATGCTCTTTATAGCAAATATAGTATAAGCACATCCAAGAAGAAATAAGACTATCCCAAAGAAATTAAGCACAGAAGCATTGAAACTAAAGTCTATTAATCTTGGAATTGCTTCATTTGCCAAAACAGAATATTTAGTTGAAAGATAAGTTACCAATATCCTTCTTATAAACAAATAAGTGAATAAAATTATACCTACAACACCTATAAACAAAGAAGCTACAAAAAAAGGAATTACGAATCTTCCAAGCATGTTTTTGCTCAAAGTCCACTTCTTATACTTAACAATCGTCTGAGAGCCTCCTATATTCCATCTTACTCTTTGTCTCCACCATTTCTTAAAAGTTTTAGGAGTTATTGAATAAATTTTCGCACTTAAAGACATTCTTGCTTTATATCCATGAGACATCATCCTCCATACAATCTCTATATCTTGTGTCATATTCTTAGTATCAAAAAGACCAATTTCAAAAAGAATTTTTTTTCTGTAAAGTGCAAATGGTCCTGGAGTAACATAAACAGAATCCACATAGTCTAAAAGTTTTCTTGCAAAAGAAATAACAACATATTCTAAATATTGCATCTGTTGCATAAAAGTTTCATTCCCTTTTCCTAAAACAGCTCCTGTAACTCCCCCAATAGTTTTATCTTTCTGTAAAAAACCAATCATCTTAAGTAAAGCATCTTTCTCAGGGTAAGAATCTGCATCTGCAACAGCAATATAATCATATTTAGCTGCTTTTATACCAATATTGGTGGGTTCTGCTGCTCCGCCAGAATTTCGTTCATTAACAATTAATCTTACGTTTTTGTATTTTTTTACATATTTTTGAACAATCTCAACAGAATTATCTTTAGATCTATCATCAACTACAATTATCTCAATCATATCTTTTGGATAATTAAGATTAAGTAAATTTTCTATTGCTTTTCCAATACTCTCAGCTTCATTATAACAAGGCATAACTATACTTACAGGTTCAGGTTTTCCTGGAGGATAATAAAACATTTCTTTTCTGTGAGGAAAATACACTGTTATCATAAGTGTCAGCATATATAATGCTATAAAATTATAAAAGAAGAATACAAAATCTATAAAATTCATTTTACTCTCTCCCAAAAACAACCTATCATTTTATTAATCAGAACTTTACTCTTTTAAGTATTATTGTAATAGTATTATTCTTCATCCTCTCCTTTATTTTCTTCTTCCCCTGCAATTTTTCTGAGTTCATTAATAGCATCTTTATTTTGCCCTAAAACTCCTTTAGTGTATTCTTCCTCACTTAACTCTGATTTCTCTTCACTGATTGGTTCTTCTCTTTCTTCTAATTCCTTGCTCTCTCTATTCTCCTCTTGTTCATATCTTCCTTCTGCTTCTTCCTCTTCCACTTCTTTTTCAGCTTTTTCTATTTCTCTGTTAATTTCTTCACTCAACTGTGGATTGCTATTTCTATCACTTTCAGAAATACTAAAGTAATCATAAAAATCATCACTTAAACTTAATTCATGGGTATGTCCAATCTTCTTTTTCTTTATTAAACCTAAATCAGAAAATTTCTTTATGTGATCATATGCTTTGTTACCTCTGATTTTGATTATAACAGACTGCTTTATAGGATGTTTGTAAGCAATTATTGCTAATGTTTCCTGTTCTGCTTTTGTAAACTCTGAACTTCCTGTAGCGAGTTTATTTATTATATGGGAATATTCCTGTCTTACATCCATTTTCCACAATCCGCTCTTTTCAACAATTTCAAGTGCAGAATCATCTTTATTGTATTTATCTTTTAATCTCTCAATTAAATCTCCTATTATGATGGGATTTAAATCGCTTAAGGAAAT
>DAHVOT010000031.1 GCA_027318675.1 archaeon
AAGGGTTAAATCTTCTCCCCTATTCAACCAATTAGTGTTGTTGATTATTCTGTTATCCTCTCCTGTTTGATTGATGAATGTTATTTCTGGAGCAGACAAATCATAATAAAATACTCTTGTTTCACTCCAAGAAGAATTCCCTATTAAATCTGTTGCACGAACTCTCCAATAATAAGTTCCTTCTTGAGTAATTCCAGTTGGTAAAATCCATGTTGGAGAAGAGGTTTCTGGAATACTATAATTTGCAAAGATTATTGTTGAAAAATCAGAAATATTACTTACTTGTATTATATAATAAATATTATCTCCATTCTGATCTGTTGAATTTGTCCAATTCAATCTAGGTATTGAAGAATAAGCTGTTGCGTTAAGCGGACGATAAAGCTGGGGAACAGAAGGAGGGACCTGACTAGCGATAGTAATATTTATTGTTTGAGAATTTGAACTTGAGTTATAATAATTCTGATAATTTAAATTGTTTGAAGAAACAAAAAACTCCCAGATTGAATTTAACTCTCCTGTTGCATTAACACTCCAATTTACATCACAGGAACCTCCTGAAGACTTCATATTGCTTAAACAGCTAAATGTTGAATAATTAAGAGGATTTGGAGTGGTAGTGTAAAAAGGTGTTGCCCCAACAACAGTTGAAATGATACCTTTTGTTTTTTCTTCTTTAATCCCAAATGAAACCATATTATTCTGATTATTAACTATTTGATAAGATTGATTTATCCAAGCTGCACTTCTGGTGGTATTTGAAATACGAACTTCATCCATTGAACCATTAAAAAATCCTCCTGTTGCATCAACTACTCCTTCTCCAATTTTGACTGAATAAGAAGAAGTTCCATAGTTAGATGTGCTTGAACCTCCTGAAACTGCTTGTACTCCATCAAAATAAAGTAACAGATTTGAACCAGTTCCAACTGCAGTGATATAATGCCAAGTATCTAAGCTGTAAGGATACGCAACAGATGTACTTCCGCCTCCGCTAGTCCAAATCATCACTGTGTTGGATCCATCCAGGAAAAATTCAACCACATCATTTTGTCCTATTAAACTAACTCTTGATCCCCAGACACGTGGCTTAATCCACCCTTCAACAGTAAAAGAACCCATGTTACTTAAGAAATTTGCAGTTGAATTAAGAGCATCATTATTACCATCCAACAAATCAGCTCCATCTATTTTACCTAGAGTTTTCTCATCATTGTCATATCCGCTTGTGGTAAAATTTCTTCTGTACTTACTATCATATCTTACACCTGTTCCTGTTTCTTCTAAATGTTGAACAGTTAAATAATTGTTATCCCATACATTAATAGAATTTTGTGCTGAAGAAACATAAGGATTGTTGTAATAAATACAAATTTGATTTACTCCTGGGGCAAAAGAAGGGATATTTATCCAAACATCTGCCTTTGAAGAAGTGTAATTTTCAATTTCATAACTTAAAGGTAAATAAGTTCCTGTTGAACCACAAGAACCGTTAATAAACCTTATGTCATCAAAATCATTTTGCATCTCAGATTCTTTTGATAAATTAAGATAAATTGGGAAATTTGATAATGAAGTTGAATCAGAGTTAGTTATATTTATTGTTCTTCTATAATTCCAAGATTCGTTCCACCAATTTGGAGGATCTAATGTAACGTTGGCATTTCCACATTCTCCACCTATACAATTTATTCTAGAGCTGAATGTAAAAAAAGAATTTTTCATTACGCTGGTGTCTGAATTTGGATTGAGCAAATTTATTGAAAACGAACCCCATGGCACTTCCCATGTAGAAGAATTTGTTCTTGAAAGAGATTCACTATCATAACAAGTAGCCATTATTTTAAATTGACCTGAATCGTTGATAATTAAATCAGGATTATCTAATGTCCAGTAACCATCTGAATCATCTTCAAAAGTAAAATTATTAAAGAAAGTATAAGAATCTGGAATATTTGTTAAATTAATTGATGCATTGACTACTCCTCCCTCAGGATCTGTACAAAGTACTCTAACCCTTGTTACTGTATCTCCAAAAGAAATTGAACTACAATTATACCATATTCCATTTTTTTCACAGTTTAACTGTCTTGCACTAGGCGGATTATTTGAAACGCTTACATTCAAAAATCTGGTCCCAGAATCTCCGATCCTTCCTGCAGAATCAGTACAATTTATTTTCCATAGATAAAATGAATTTGCAAGAACAAAAGAGAAAGTTAAATTAACATCCTTAGTTAAACCTGTAGCAGTATCTGCAATTGAATTATTTATTACAAGATTACAACTTTGTATATCTGATAAATCTGAAACATTAAATATAAAATCTATTGTATTTGAATAATTTATATTTGTAGAATTTCCAGGAGAAATTAAGTTAATTAAAGGGGGAGAAGAATCATAATAAAATACTCTTTCTTCGCTCCAAGAAGAATTTGCCTTCAAATCGGTTGCTAAAACTCTCCAATAATATTTTCCTTCTTGGATTATTCCTGTGGGGGTTACTCCTGTGATAATGCTTTGCTCTGGAATACTATAATTTGCATAGTTTAAGTAACTAAAATCAGAAGAATTGCTTATTTGCAAAGCATAATAAATACTGTCTCCTGTAGGATCTTGAGAATTACTCCAATTAAATTCTCCTATTGAAGTTAAAGCGCTACTATTTGCGGGAAAATTTAATTCTGGAACTTCAGGAGCAAGGTTTCCAATTGTAATATTTATTGAAGAAGAAGTATCGCTTGAATTAAAATAATTTAAGTAATTTGTGTTGTTTGCATAAACAAAGAATTCCCAAACTGAACCCACCCTTCCTGTTGCATTCACTTGCCAGGTTACATTGCAACTTGTTCCTCCTTTCATATTAGATAAACAGCTTGTACCTAAATAATCCATGGGGTTTCTTGAAATTGTATAAAAAGGAGAATCTCCTACTACTGTTGAAATAATTCCTTTTGAACGTCTCTCTGAATTTCCAAAAGTATAAGTTGGCTCTACATCAATTAATTTTCTTAACCAAATATCATCAAATTCAGAAACATCCCAAGAGTGAAGAAGCATTGTACCTGAAGAAACTGCTGTATTTGTTACATTAAATATAACTGTTCCATCTTTATATGCAACTATCCTATTTCCGAAAGTATTTATCTCTAATTCATATGGGACACCAGCCATTGTTGAAATTGATGTTGAACCTAAATTAGCTGTATTGTGATTTCCAGTAGTTAACTCTAATTGCCCATTTTGATAACCAAAGGTATACCCTGCTGTTGGAGAAAGAGCAGAACGTATTGAAAGCTTTAAATCTGCATCGTCTACAACTTGATTCGCCAAAGCTCTAAAGGAATGATTATTTGTAGTGGTTGTTCTTGTTAAATCGCTATCTCCATTAAGAGTGTTTCTTACCCATCCATCAATTACTTCCCATGTTCCTGTTGTTTCTGTCCAGCCGTTTCCAACTGTTCCGCTATTTGCTCTATTAAAATTATCAAAGAAATCAAATACTCTGCTTCCATTATTTGGGGGGTTCGTTGCATCTGAATTGTTGTAATACATATAATAATTATCATCATATCCCCCAGAGGAAATATTTGATTGAATTCTAAACCAGATATTTGTTGAATCTAGATTAAAAAAAGTGTCATTGAACCTATCTATTTCTAGATTATGGGATCCGTTCCAATACACAATTCTTAAATCATCTCCATCATCCTGAAAATCTATTCCTGTTGTATCTACTACTAGAAGCATACTATAATTTTGTACAAGAGTTGAAGAACTTGGATTAGTTATATTGATTAATCTTCTGTTTTCATAATCTGTATCCCACCAAGATCCTGTAGGGTCCAAAGTTGCATTTACGTATCCACATTCTCCCCCAACACAGTTTACGCTTGCTGTAAAATTAAAAAATTCATTGGGATTCACATTAGTATTTAAATTAGGACTGATTAAATTGACATCTAAACTTCCCCAAGGAACAGTCCAGTTTACAAAACCAGTAGTTTGAGAAGAAGTTCCATAGCAAGTACCAGTTAAATTGAATTTTCCTGAATCATTTATTATTAAATCTGCGTTATCGTAAATCCACCAGCTAGTTTCATTTGAAGATGCATTTAAATTAAAAAACGTATAAGAATCAGGGATATTTGTTAAATTAAAACTAGCATTAGAGATAACACCAGTGCAATTAATTCTAACTCTAGTTAATATATCTGAAAAACCTAACTCGCCGCAATCTTTCCATGAACCAGATTCTTCACATTGTATTTGATCTGCAGATGGAGGATAATCAGAAGTAGTTAAAATATAAATTAAAGTTGAATTTCTGTTTCCAGTAGTATCATTGAAAAACCACCTATATCCTATAGTTTCTTGAGCTGTTGAAGAAAGAATTTTTGTTACATTTGCCCAAGAAGGGGTTGAAGAAAAAGAAACAAAAGAATCATTAACCCAACTTCCAGTATTATTTGTTGAGAAAATATATCCTCCGTTTGGATGAAGAGCATAATTATCTGAAACATTGATTGCAAATCTTGTAGGTTTATCTGGTAGAGTATTATTTACAGAAACCTTATTATAAATTGGAGGAGTTGTCTCTGCAGTATATTGAACCGTAACTCCAATATAATCTATATAAATATAATCTGTAGTTGGAGTTCGATCATATTGATTACCTTCAACTACCACGACTAATTGATCATTTGAATCAATATAGCTACTTATATCACTTGTGATATTTCTTGTGATATTTCCGTTAGAAGAAGGGGTTGTACCTATGGGCATCCAAGTTGAATTTGCAAATCTCCAGACATAAACTGTTCCTGTTTCTGCAGCATTATCATAACCTGTAAATCGAATAAAAATAGAAGAAATAAATGAAGGATCTTCATTTATTGTGAAATTAAATCTATAAAACGGATAATCGTTCCCATTCCCTGATGTTGGACCTATTCTTGCATAAACTTCATTTTCTGTTGAAAGAGCACCATATTGAGATAAAGAAGAATTTGTTCCTGATTGCCATCTATTTGAGGAAGTAGGTACCCCATAAACAGAATCCATACTTGAATTTACATTATATACTGTTTGCGGGTCAACAATGTAATCAAATTCTAAACTTCCTCCAACTATCTTTAAATCAAAGGTATCTTGTTGAGATTGAAGATTTGTTAAATAAACCTTATTGTATTCATTTGAAACAAGATTCTCAAATTGAGCAATTAATTCATTTTTATCTTCTTCGTAAACTTCAATTATTGGATCTCCTGAGATAATTCTTGGGAATACAGTTATATCTCTTGTAGTATCTAAGGGTATTTCAAATGTAACTCTCACATATTCTCTATCTGAGATTGTTTCAGACCAAAGTTCATCAAGCTCTTTAACTTCTTGATAAATGTTTGAAATAAATAATCTATTTGAATCCAAATGTTCTGCTTTGGTTATTAAGATTATCTCAAAAGTTTGTGTAGATAAATGTGGAATTATCCATTCAACATAATCCAAAAACCCGTTTCCATCTGCATCCGAGGCATTAAAATCCAAATAAGTATTATTTTCTTTCCAATAAACTTTAATTAAATTTTCTTGTCCTACACGCAATCTTTCAGATAAAGAAGAGTAAGATAAGACGTTTGTATAATGGATATTGTCTGGGGAAGATACAATGATTTCTTTTTTGTTTTCTGAAATAAAACTTTCTTGTAAAGTTGGAGGTTCGGTAACATAGTTCAAATAAAAAGTCTCAGAAATATTATTATTAATTAAAATATAATCTTTTCCATCAACATCTACAAAATTATATTCTGTGAAAATCTCTCCCTTTTCATCTTTTAATTCTATACTTAAAAAAGAAGGAATTTCTAAGAAGTTTCCTTCTTCAGATAAATTAACTTTTTTAACCCAGTTTACAGTCTTTCCTATCTCTGCCTTTCCTTGAATTAATTTTGGTTCAATGTATCTGACTGAAGAAAGAGTGTAAGAAGTTTTTCCATTTCCTCTTATTAATTCAACAGAGTATTCTCCTTCTTCTAGTACCTCGAACAAAAAGACATCGTTGGATCCAAGTCTGGAAGTTATTTTACCTGAAGGAGAAATGAGAATCAATTCGTAATTTCCTAAACCGATAAAATCAAATTTAATTATAGAATATTGCAAATAATTGTTTTTATCTTGAAAATTAAAAGAAGAGTAATTTTCTTGAATTGCAATAGAATTGCTTTCAAATAAAACTTCTTTGTATTCTTGCTCTTGATATTCAGGATTAGTGTTTATTGGTAGAACCTCTATTTCAAAACTTTCAGATGAATCTGAATAGAGTATATCAAATACATAAATCCCTTGTTCTTTAAAAATAAAAGAGAATTTATCTTCACATTCAAATTGAAACTCTTCTGAGGGGGTTTTAACTTTCATAAAACAGGATTCAGAATTTTCTAAATCCAGATTAATTGAATCTCCTACGAAGTATCTTGTTTCAACAGAAGAGATAGAGGCAGAACTAAAAAAAGAAGAAAAGACAATTGCAAATGTTAAAGCTAAAACTAAAAAAAATGCACTTATTTTAATTAATCCTCTTTTATCCATCTTATCTCTTTATCT
Organism: archaeon; assembly: GCA_027318675.1. Taxonomy (GTDB): domain Archaea; phylum Nanobdellota; class Nanobdellia; order Pacearchaeales; family GW2011-AR1; genus MWBV01. The sequence continues at coordinate 6,604 of DAHVOT010000031.1, forward strand.
GCCAAAGATTTATTCTGCCTACTCTGAAGCCAGTTAACTGATTGCTTAATTGTAATCTTAAACACCGTGTTTGAATAGAATGCCAGGGTTTTTTAATCTCATCTGCAATTTCCTGAGTGGATTTTGGATTAATTGAAACAGATAAAGCCTTAACTATTGCTAATTCCAAAACATCCTCTTTTTTGCGATTAACCGTACTGTTAATCTTACTTTTAATCATACTATATAACGCAAGAATTATTTGTTTAAATACCTTTTGTAGAAGAATATCTTATAAAAGATATATAAAAGAATAATTGTATCTTAATTCGTCATTGAACCCTAGCTGTAAATGGGGAATTTTCAGAAATATACACAGAATAATAATTATAATTTGGATCTTCTTTGTACGGTTTTAACAAAAGGGGTTCTCTTTTATACACTATTTCCAAAGATTTATCTTTTTCTACTTTAAATATCAGAAATATCTTTTCTATTTCTTTTTTTGGCAAAGTGGTTAAAATATTAAATTCTATTTCTTTATACTTTTCTCTTTTATTCTCTTTAAATTCAATATAAGAGCGCGAAGAAGGGAATTCATGTTTTGGAAAAATAGCCGCAGTTTCAAGGTATTTATTTTCTGATTCTAAGATTATGGGATTTGATCCTGAAGAGCTTTGTTCTAAAACATTCTCTGGAAAATCTTCTTGAAATGAATTAATTTTATGAAAAGGTAAAAACTTTAATCTGAATGCCCTTACTTTTGTGGAATCTGAATATCCATTTATTTTTTGATATACTAAATAGTCCTGCTTTATTATCTTTTTTGGAGACTTAATTGTATAATTAAATGAAAAAAATGATTGATTTTCAACCTGTTTTATAAATCCTTTGTGAGTTAAACTAAAATCAGATAAATCCGATGAATTAATTATGGTCCACTCTCTTGGAAAATAAAATAAAAATTCTCCAGAAAGGTTGTGGGAAGAATTAAAATAAGGATTAATTATTACTTCTTCGTTGGATGGGATGTATAAAAAATTCTTTTTTATCTTACATTTATCACAAAATATATTTACTCCAATATCTAAATAATCCAAATTATAGATATATATTCTTTCGTATACCTCTTCATTTTGTCCATTATATCCAGAAGACAAAATAAACTCGTTTTTTCCCTTAGAGAGAGGAATTGAAAAAATAGAAGAATTACAATTTTCACACAAAGTACCATTGAAGTACCCCTCTGAAGAGTTTATCTGATAATTAATCTTATCGAAATTTTTGTAAGAAGAAAAGCTTACAGGAACAGATGAAGAATTAAGAAACAAATTTTTATCTTTTATGTCTAGTGAAACAGCTTTTTTTACCTCCATATCTGGAAATATATTATATCCTTCATCCGTTAAATAAAGGGATACTGGTTCTGCCACTAATCCTCTTTTTAAATCGTAAACTTCTGCAAATACTTTTTTACCTGTTGAAAATTGAACTGAGGAAATATTTTCAAGATCACAACAAAACTTGTTTTCTGGACTTATCTGACAATTTGTGGAATCAGAGATATTTTCTGCATAATACACCTGGACATTTGCCCAATCTGCTGAAAGTTTATTTGAATCATTTACAAATCCACAAACAAAACTGGAATTTACCAAGTTTATATTTAATACAAATAAACTAAAAACAGCTAAAGCCAAGCATAAATTAAAAATAACTTTCATAAATTGGATATGAAAGAACATTATAAAAAAGTTTCTAACTATCTGTTAAATGGATAAAATCTTCTTCTGTTGTTCTTGATTTTGCAAGAATAAGTATTGCTAAAATTATTATCCCTGCTCCAAACATAGAAAAAAAGGTAGAGATTGTTGAAGAGAAGCCTAAATCAATAAAATCCTGATATGCTATCAGAATGTCAAATCCAATTATTAAGAGAGATATTTCTTTCATAAACGTGCCCCCTCCAAAAAAGAATAGGAAAGCCACTAAAACAGGTAGAAAAATTCCTCCAAATATTATTTTATTTAGTGAATCTGGAGAATTATTACATAATATCTCTGTATGTGGCAAACTACCATCATAAATGATTCTTTCAAGTTCGCAATCTGTGGTAATTTTGGAGACAAAAAAATGACCTGCTTCATGTATTGCTAGTGTTCCTATAAAAACGAAATTTGTGAGTATCACTATAAATATAAAATATCTTAAAAAATCAAATAAATAATAGCTTTTTTTTAATTTTATTTTTCTATCTGATGTCAAAATTGGAATATTCTTTAAGTCTATTAAAAAGAAAAAAATAAATAAAAAGAAAAATAAATTAGAGACTAAACTTATTATT
>DAHVOT010000032.1 GCA_027318675.1 archaeon
TCTTGTAATCTAAAATCTTGTCCCTCATTTTTTATGACACAATTACTAACCCTTGCTTTTATATACGTTCACATTGTAAAATCAAGAATTAATGTTAATAGATAAATAAGGGGTTTAGATAAAACCCTGGGAGATTCTTCAAGCCAACAAAAAGCAGACCTGAAGCGTCTCCTGGGTAAAAAGAGGTGATAATAAATGCAATACTATAAAGTATTTAAATGTTTCGTTTCTGTTACTCTTTAAAAATGACAGCCAGTGGTAAACATAAAGGAGTAACTAAAAATTTAATAGTCCTTTAATAATTGCGAAACAAGGTTTAAGCAATTAATAACTACTCCAATTATATTAAGCACTACTTACCACAATTAATACTTTATAAAACTTTATATAATGGAAATTCATAAATTTTAAATGGAAAAGCAAGGTGAATTTTTTGATAATCCTCTTAGTTCTTTAAATCCAACTAGACCTCCTGAAACAATCCAAGATTATCCTCAAACTCAGGTTATTGTTAGAACAAATGTTAAACAAGAAGAAATCCAAGATTTACTCTTCAGTAAAGAAATAGGCTGGAAAGACATTATTTATGATTTAATAAACACAGAACAATTAGATCCATGGGATATTGACTTAACAATACTCACTGAAAAATATTTCCAAAGAATACAAGAACTGGAAGAAAGAAACTTCTTTGTCTCAAGTAAAGTGCTTTTAGCAGCATCTTTACTTTTAAGAATAAAATCTGAGATACTCTTAAACAAGTACATAAAGAGCATAGATGACATTCTCTTTGGAAACAAAACAGAACTAAAAAAACAAACTTTTGAAAGAATAGAACTTGAAGATGAAATTCCTGAATTAATACCAAGAAGTCCTTTGCCAAGATTCAGGAAAGTGACTCTAAAAGAATTACTAGAATCTTTAAACAAAGCAATAATAACTGAAAATAGAAGAATAAAAAAGGAAATAATAAACAAAAACGCTTTAAGAGAAAGTTCCATCTCATTACCTAAAAGAAAATTCAGTATAAAAGACAAGATAATTGAGATTACTAATAGATTAGAACAACATTTCAATTCTCAAACAGAAATAAAGAAGATAACTTTCACAGAGCTCGCAGGAGAAGAAAGAGAAAAAAGAATAGAACATTTCTCTCCTTTACTTCACCTTGAAAACCAGAAGAAGATCTGGCTTGAACAACAAACTCACTTTCAAGAAATAGAAATATGGGAGAAAGAGAATTATTGGGAAAAAAGAGGAGATCCATTTAAAGAACTAATAACAGAGCTAAAGGAAGGAACTTACACTGAAGAGCAAATATCAGATGAAGAATTCAAAAAATTTGCAGAACAAGATGAAAAAGAAGAGGAAGAAGAACTTGAAAAGAAATCAAGAAAACTAAATACTAAAAAAAGTAAAGAAATTCAGGAATCAGAGGAGGAAGATTAATTTAAATGAAACTAGCATCTTTATTCTCAGGTGGAAAAGATTCTGTTTATGCAACCTATCTTGCAAAAGAACAAGGGAATGAAATTTCCTGCTTAATAACAATTCATTCTCAAAACAAAGAATCATATATGTTTCACACTCCAAGCATAGAAAAAACTAATTCTCAAGCAAAATCGATGAATCTACCCATAATAATACAAAAGACTAAAGGTAAAAAAGAAGAAGAATTAAAAGATTTAGAAAGAGCAATAAAAAAGGCAATAAAAAAATACAAAGTTGAAGGAATTATAACAGGAGCATTACATTCAGAATATCAGGCTTCAAGAATACAAAAAATATGTGACAACCTTAAAATAAAATGTATAAATCCTCTCTGGCACAAAGAAGAAATATCTTACCTAAAAGAAATTCTAAAAAATAAATTTAAGGTAATAATAATTGGAGTATTTGCATATCCGTTAAATAAATCTTGGTTAGGAAGAATAATTGATGAAAAATTTATAGAAGAAGTAAAAATATTAAATGAAAAATACAAAATACATCCTGCAGGAGAAGGAGGAGAATTTGAAACATTTGTTTTAGACTGCCCTCTTTTCAAAACCCCCCTTAAAATAAAATCATTCAAAGATTTCAAAGAAGGAGAACATTCCTGGAGAAGGGAGATTGAAGTAAAGAAATAAAACACAAAAAATATACGAAAACAAAAATATTTCTCACTTAAAAGTTTAAATTAAGATTAAATACTCTTATTTCTTATAAAATTCATAAAAAGAGAATGAAAATTCCAAAAATATTTGGAAATAAAGTAATACTTCTAGTCGTAGCTTTAGCTTTATTAATAATAGTTGTATTTTCTTTCCTTAAAATAATTGAAGTGCAGGAAACAGGTTTTGCTGGTTTCACGCCAGAAGATAATACTCTTAAAAATTCTGCTCAAAATACATCTCAAGAAAATTCTAATAATAACAACGCTGAACAAGAAACACCTTCTATTCTAGATTATGGATATATTGAGATAAGCGAATATTTTCCTGAGGATTCTACTCCAAATAAACAATCCTCAAACAAAAAAGCTTCAGGAGGATCAAATAACAACCAAGGCAATTCAAACAATAATTCAGTAAATAATGGGAATAATAACAATGGAGGAAATCCAAACAATAATCAAGAAAACAATGGGAATAATAACAACAATGGTAATCCTCAAAACTTAAAGAAAAAATTATCTAAGAAACCTAATAATATGAATTTAAAAAAAGACGGAAGAGAAATATCTGAAGGAGAAGAATTTCAAGGAAAAGTAAGATTAAATCTAGAAAAAAACAACAAGAAGATAGCAGCATTTGATATTAATTTTAATGAAGATATAGATTTATCTGATATAGTTGCAGACTCTGATTTTATATTGGGAAAATCTTATATGCACTCAACTTCAGGTAAGTTGGAAAATATTGATTTATATGTCCCAATAGAAGAAGGAGATATTGCAGTAGTTGTTTGCTCAAATGCGGACAGTTATGATGAGATTTATTATGGCTGTTCAGAGAATCCTGAAATAACCAAAGAAGAATTATTATATCTTTCAAATCCAAGAGTCGAAAGAAGTGAAGACGGGTTGTACTTTATTGTCCATGGAATAACTGGTACAGGAGCCACAGGAGTTAATGTAACAGAAATAAATTCGACTTCTCAAGAGCCAACTTCTCCTGGAAGCTTAGAAAGCTTTGCAGGAAATGTAACTGAAATAACCACTCCTGAAGGCATAGGGAAAACCCAAGCATGGGCAGGATATTTTGGAAATATAACAGGCACAATAATGCTAGCAGACAATTCAGATAATGTAATGTATAACTGGACTTTAGCTTCACCTGAAGGAGAAATATTTGCATCAACAAACAATTCTATAGTATGGGACAATATTCAATGTTTCAACTTCACAGCAACAGGAACTTATCAAGATGAAAGCGGAAACGGAGGAACAACAAACTTGCACGGAAAAAACATAACACAAATTGAACTAGAATATAATATTAGATATGACGATTTAGACGGAGTAGATGAAACTTTTTACTTATCTGGATTAGGAACACATAATACCTTTTATGTAAATTCTAAGGAATTCAGTGAAGGTGAATGCCGGAACACAAGAATAAACGACTGGACAGGATTAGGACAAGATGATAATTTTGAAGAAGTCTTGCTTTATGAACCATCAACAGCAAGTGTAATCTTTGGAGCATTATTAAACGAAGATGTTTTAGGATTTGATAACAGACCACACGATTTTGAAATGATTGTTCTTGAAGACGGCCATCAGACAGATACTGAAGTTACAATATATTACTTTTACGCGGTAATGTTTTAAAAACAATCTTTTTTAACTAAGAAATACTATAAAAACAATGAAAATACTAAAATTTCTAAAAGATATCTTCAAAGAAGAAGAAAAAGAGATTAAAATAAAAAAAGATGAGGAAATAACAATCCAAGAATTGGAAGAATCAATAAATAAAAAGATAAATGAAATAAAATCAAAAGAAGAAATTCTCAATCAAGATGTAAATTCAAAAATAGATTTATTTATAGCAGAATTAAAAGAAAAAGAAAAAAAGGTAGAAGAAGTAGATATAGAATTAAAAGAGAAAAATGAGAAGATAAAATCTGTGGTATATGAAGGAAGAAAAAAATATCTTGAATTCATTGAAAGGCTCATAGACAATCTGGAAAAGGCAAAAGAAGTTCCTGAATTTAATAGAAAAATAGAGAGTATAAATGCCTCCTTTTTAAGATTTGGTGAAAATTCTCCAAAGAGTTATGAAAGAGCAACGATCCTTATTGGAAAAGAAATGGGAGAGATAAGAGACTCTCTAAAGAGATTCTCTACTGATATATTAACTCTCTTTAAAGAAAATCAGAATATTGTATTGGAATACAAAGCAATAAATTCAATAAAATCAAGATGCCAAAAAAAGAAAGAAAATGAAGAAGAAATTAAAAAATTAAATCAAACCGTAGAAGAATTAAATAAAAAAATTGAAGACAATGAACAAGAAAAACAAGATATAACCGAAAAAGTAGAAAAAATAAAAAAAAGCAAAGAACATCTTGAAAATATAAAATTACAAAAGGATATAAAAATAAAAGAAGAGGAAATTAGAAAACAAATATCTGATTTAAGGCAATTAATAGATTTCAAATCTCTCACAAGCTTTTTCCACAGCTTTGAAGACAAAATGAATATAATAAAGTCATATAAAGATAATTTCTTAGGAGAGTTCAATTATGATAAAGGAGATAAATTAATTAAATTGTTGAATGATTCTAATTTAAACAACGAGATAATAAATCAAAAAATAAAAGATATAAATAATAATGAGAATTTATTAAAAGAAAAGCAGTCAGATCTAAAAAAAGACGAAACTCTTAGTATTATTTCAGATATTGAAAGTATAAAAGAAAAGATAGAAAATATGAAAAAGGAGAAAGATTGGGCTGAAAAAAATACAGAAAAGATAAAAGAAGAGAGCAATGAAAACATAAAAAAGATAAAAGAAGAAGCAAAAAATATACAGATAATAATAAAAGATTAATTAAAGAATAAGATAAAGAAAATTTATATATCCCTGTTTATTTATGCAATAAGATGAATAAGAAAGTAAGTTTAAAAGAAAAGAGAAGAAAAGAAGGGAGGATAATAAATCGATTTTTAGATTTTGGGAATAAAAAGTCAGTATTTATATCAATAACATTAGCAGTAATAATTCTCACAGTAATAGGGATGTCTCTACTTCCAGAAAATAAAATCCTTGTAAAATATTTCAGCATTATCTGGGTTATTGAAGCTATATATATCTGGATATATTTTGAAACAAGAAAAAGGTATAACTTCAAATAAATTTGAACCTTTCAAATTGTTTATAAATAAGTTATTCTTAAATTTTACATGGATGAAAATCATTTTATGCTAATATCTCTTGAAGATTCAAAATCAAAAGCAATTTCGGATGTATTGGGAAGTAGAACTTGTAAAAAGATAATTGCTTATCTGTCTGAAAGAAAAGAGGCAAGTCAAAAAGATTTATCTGATGCATTAAATATACCTATGAACACATTAGATTATAATATAAAAAAGCTTATTGAATCAGGATTTATACAAAAAAAGAAGGAATTCTTCTGGAGTAAAAAAGGTAAAAAGATATTAATGTATGAGCTTTCAAACAAATCAATAGTTATATCCCCAAAAAAATCAGCATCTCAAAAATTCAAATCAATTGTACCAGCATTTATACTTACAGCTGCAGGTACATTCGCAGTTTGGACATATGAGAAGATAAAATACGCTGCAGATTATTCAAAAGAAAATATACAACAGCCTGCTGCAGATTACATTGCAAGAGAATCATCTGAAATATTATTAAAAGGAGCAGATGTTGCTTCCTCAACCGTAGCCTCATCTGATTATACCTCTTTAGCAACATCTGCTTCTCCTTTAATTTGGCCCTGGTTTTTAACAGGAGCATTAGTAGTTACACTTATATTTTCAATTGTAAATTGGAAAAAACTTTAAGAAAATAAAAATGATCAATATAATTGAAAGGAGGTCAAAAACAAATGGGAAAAAATAATGCTATAATAATAACTTCAATAATTGCAGGAGTTATATTAATAATTGCATTTCTTGCTTTGAATACATTCAATTCTGTTGTTCCATCTTCCAAGAACAGTGTTACTGTTCAGGGTAGCTCAACAATAAAGGCAATGCCTGACTTAGTTTCAATTTATATAACAATACAAACAAATGGAACTACAAGTGCTGAAGCAACAACTGAAAATACTAAAATGTATGATAATTTAGTTGAAGAAATGGTGCTTGCAGGATTTAGTGAAGAAGATTTAAAGACAGAAAGTTTCAGTGTTTATGAAAACACTTATTGGGACTATGAAGAAGAAAGATCAAAGACAGATGGCTATATTGCAAACCATTATCTAAGAGTTGAACTTGCTTCTGATGAAATGAATAAAGTTTCAAAAGTAGTTGATGCTGCTGTAAAAGCAGAAGCGGGAATAAGCTACATAAACTTTGAACTTAGTCCAGAATCTCAAAACGATTACAAAGCACAAGCTCTAAAACAAGCTTCAGAAGATGCAATGATAAAAGCAGAATCTATTGCTTCAGGATTTGATAAAGAAGTTGGAAGATTATTGTCAGTACAAACAAGCGATTTCGGATATTACCCATGGAATGTTTACACTGCTAGAAGTGCAGGTGGAATGTACATGGAAGAAGATGCTGTAATGGCTAAAGAAGCTGCAATGAGTATCCAGCCTGGAGAAGAAGAAATATATGCTTCAATCTCTGCAACATTCCAGATAAAATAAATTAATTTTTTATTTTGTTTTTATTTTATCTTTTTTATTTTTTAAAATAGTAGATTAAATTAATTATGAAAAGATCAATGGACATTCTGTCCACTTCTAAATTAAAAAAAATAAGAAAAATTGCTCTTAATTCATATTACATCCAAAGCTTTGCATTTCTCCCCTCATTCCGAAATTCTTGCCTTTCTGAAGACCAGTTGTACTCTTACCCATCTGTTCTCTTAGTTGTTGGGCAGTCTCATAATCTCCAGCTTGCATAGCATCTTGGATTTGATTTCTTATTTGCTCATTTTCTGCTCTATTCTCTTCCATATTCTGATGTCTTTGAACAATAAGATTAAAATTTTCTTCAGTCAATTGGGATTCCATAAGTGATTTCCACTCTTCAAAATCTCCATCTTCAATTGCCTGCTGAAGTGCATCATGGAAAGCTTGAGCTTCTTCCTGTTCTTCTTCAGTTAAATCTGCATTCATCCCTTTACCAAAACCAAATGGAAAGGCAGCAACAAGACTAACTCCTAAAAGAGCAATTATGGAAAAAACCAAAACTCCTGCTGTTATTTTTTTCATATTTGTGTTCCTCCTTATAGCTGTATATTCATTTCCATACTTTTTACTTTAAAAGCAAGGTGGACAGTTAATCCATGCCATTTAAAAATCTTTAAATAATAAGTTAATGGTGTATAATTGACTAACGTATTATAAAAATGGCACCACAAATACATTCTTTAATTCAAAGCCTTGGGGTTGAACTAATTTACTCTTTTGTAATAATTATAGCCAGTCTTATGATTTATCATTCAACAAAAGAGATGTATGAATTAAGTGCATATAAAGGAATAAAATACTTTAGAATCTCTTTTTTATTATTTGGTGTAGCTTATTTCTTTAGATCATTCATAAAAATACTTTTAGTTTACTTCGGTGCCTCAAGAATAATTGATATTAATTGGAGGTTTATAGGCTCTACAACGCTCTTTATATTCATGTTTTTTGGTTCATTAGCAGTATTTTATCTTGTATTTAGTCTGATATGTAAAAAAT
>DAHVOT010000033.1 GCA_027318675.1 archaeon
TGATAATCTTCCCACTCATCAATATCATCATTAATACACCACTGGCATTGGTGAGCGTATTTCTGTAATGCTCTATGAGTTAATGGAACAACAACAATTATATTATCATCTTTATATAGTTCCACCCTTTCACTTCTTGGAACCCTAACTTCTTTTATTATTCTTCTTATGGATTCTTGTAGTTTCATTTGATTAAACCTCTTTTTTTCATTTCTTCTTTTATTATTAAAAACCTCTTATCAAGATATTTTAGTTTATTCTTAAAAAACAGAATGTGCCCAGGCCCAAGCTTGTAATTCTCAGGAATTTTTTTTATTTCTAATCTAGGATTTTTCTTTACATATCCTAATAACATTAATGTTTCATTATACTCTGCTATTAAATGCTGATCTGCAAGATATTTTGGATTAATTATATTTATTCTCACCATTTTATTATTAACAGTTATTAAGAATTGTTCTTTAACTTTATTTCTGAAGCGCTACCCTAACAGGCTTAGCTGCTTTTTTTGGTTTTTCAGTCTGATGTTTAGCTTCCTTAGCTTTATCTTTTTGGAATTTTTGAGTTGCTTCTACTGTTGCTTTTTCCTTTTCAACAGCTTCTTTTTTGTCGTCTAAACCATCTTTATTTTTATCTTTGTCTTCAGCTGGTTTTTGCAAGTTTTCCTTCATTTTTTGCATCATACCTTTTTTGTTTTCAATGCTTTCAAGAGCAGATTTTTTCATTTTTTCTTCTCTTAATTTCTTGAATTTAAGATTATTTGGATAATCAACAAGTTGCACAAGAACATTTTCTCCTTCTCTTATTGCCTTTACTTTTATTTTGTGAGGATGTTTTCTTATTCCTCTTGCCCACAAAAACTGATTTAGGTCTTTGTCTATTTTTATTTTGTTTAAATCTCTATTTTCAACTTTCATATGTTTGGCTAAGAATTCTTTTATTGTCTTTATTGCCTTAGGAGTTTTTTTGTATCTTGCAACAACTCTGCTTTTTTCTCTTAATGGAATAACATATTCTCTTTCAAGTTTATTTTCTGATTTTTTATTTGCCATTTTAATTTGATTCTATATCTTCTATAAGCGCAAGATTTTCTGAGTTTATTTCTTTTAATTGATATCCCCATTCACTTTGAAACATGAATTTGACTGCATTCATTTTAAGATGACTCTCATCTGGATTATCTATATATATATTTATTTTGTGTTGGTCTTTTCTATAATTAGCATGCACGATAGCTCTTCCTTGAGGACCCTTATAGATTATTGTTTCTTTATAATCTTTATATCCTTGAGTATTTTCCATGAATTCTTTCTGTTTTAAAGAAGGCTTATTTATTCTCTCCCAGTTATAGGATGTGAAATTAAGGTCACTGAAATCTGGTTTACCCCTTACTAAGAATACTCCCATTTCTTTTCTTTGTACTTTTTCTGGAGTTGACTCTATCTCTAAAAATTTTCCATCCAGACTTCTATTACTGTATATAGAATGCCTTTTGTATCTTGGGTTCTCATTTATCATTTTAACCGAAATGTGACTTTCTCCTTTTTCCTGGTTTAATATGAAGTTTAGTTCTTCTCCACGATCTTTTTCTGTTAGTCATTATTGATGGGTGTACTCTCTTGCCTGTTCCGTATTTTTTAATAACTGCCCAGACAGGAGCCCATTTAGTCTGACGTCCTTTCTTTGCAAGTGTTCTTTTTTTATTTTTATTTTTAATAGGCATTTTATTTTACTCCTTCTAAGAATTTCTTTCCTTTATCTGTTAATATTCTTCCTGGTTTTTTGCTTCTTACTCCCCTAACTGGTTTTTGAATCTCTGTAAAACCAGCTTTATCTGATTGCTGTAGAATTGTTCTGATTATCTTTCCTGAGCCTTTAGAGAATTTTTCAGGTTTAAATCCCCTGTTATTCTTTGAACCATATTTTGTTCTTAATCTTTGAACCCCTATTGAACCTTTTTTGTAAATATTTCTAAGAACAGATGCAGCTCTTTTATGCCAGAAATCTTGATCTTCTATTGGTCTTTCTTTCCCTGCTCCAGATTTAACGAATTTTGCCCATTCTGGTTCATTAAATTCAGGAATTTTCTTTAGCGCCTCAGCTAATTTTATATTGTATTCTTGAGCACGTATATCATATACTGAATTTTCCATTTTAGTTCTTCTACTGATTTATTAGGCTTGTCTTGCGACAATAGATTAACTCTTTGAGTTATTTGCCTAGAAATTATGATTAAAGAGGGTTTATAAAGTATTTGGTTTGATTAGAATTGCTTTTCTTCTGCAGAGTTTTCCTTTAAATCTTCTCGCATATCTCTTCTCCATTTTTTAACAACTATAGTATAACCAATTATCCTAGATGTATAATGATTTCCAAGTTCTTTTACTATCTTTTCATTTATTTCTTTTAATTCTTCTCTGTCTCTGCAGCAGCTTCTCAATACGGAGATCTTAACATTTTTTGTACTATCAAAATGATGCTTAAGATTACATATGAATTGCTCTGTTATTCCGTTTTTACCTAATTGAATTTGTCTTATTGTTGGCATATTTATTCCTCTGTTTTATTTTTTTCAATATACTCTTCTATTTTTCTCTTTTTTACTTTAATTATCTTTGGTTTTTTGTTTAATCCCCATGTCCCACTTTTCATTGACTTTTCTTTGTAAACTTCTTTTCCTGTAAATTGATGGACATTAACATCTCCTTTGTTGTCTCTCCAGTCCTGGCTTTTAGATGCGCAGATTATCGCAGAAAGATTTATTTCTTGTTTCGTAGGTTTAGGATTTATTTTATCAATAATGCAAAAAGGACTTCCTGGTTTTGCAGTATGAAATATCATATTTGCCTTGCCCTTGTATCTCTCAACAAGTTCATCATTGCCTTCAGAATTTCTTCCTAGAAGTATCCTTGTTCCAGAATCTAAAATAATTTCTCTAGGTTTCATATTTTAATTAAAGAGAGAATGTTTAAAAAATGTATTGATTACTTTATTTGATGGCAAATAAGAGTTTTTATGAGATTTTAAATACAAATTCCCACACAAAAGAATCTATTCATAATTTATATTTTAAGATGGATACTCGAGGTCCAGTATATAGTATTAACTTTGGAGAAAAATATCCTGATCCAAAACAATCCATAGAAAATGATGATTTTATAATTGAGATGAAAACACCTGTAGTTAAAGAAATAATTGATAAAGAGATAAAAAAGAAAATACTCTCAAGACTAATTCATCATGATAAATGTTTTTAATGCGATATTCATCTTTTCTTTTTTATCAGCCAATCATTAACTATTTTCATACACTTCTTTTGATTTGGCCATGTAAGCATTTTTTGAGCTTCATTGAAAGAAACCCATTTATATCCATTATGTTCTATTGGGTCTAATTTCAATTTCCCATCTCCTTTCTCAACGTGTACAGCAAAAAGATGATATGTTTGACCTATTTTACCTGGTCTATCCCATATTTTTTTAAGATAGAGATAAATTCCATGTTCTTTAAATCGTTTTACTTTTAATACTTTTAATCCTGTTTCTTCACTTACTTCTCTTTTTGCAGCAGTCTTCTTTGTTTCAAATCTTTCGATTTTTCCTTTTGGAAATTCCCATCCTTTCCAGTGTTTTTTTCTTTTCAGGAGTATATATTCTATTTTCTTTTCAGGACTTATGTAGTACGTTACTGCAAATACTGCTCTTCTGTATTTGTCTTTATTTTTATCACTTCTTTTTTTCATTTTTATTCTCATCTTCCTCTTCTTTTTCTTTAAGCAATCTTGAGATTAACATTATTCCTAATACACATATAACTGTTACAATTAATGCTCCTACAACTGTTCCAGCCAATGTTGCATTGTTAGATACTTTGTTTACAAGTTCAGTTATAACATCTTTCCAGACAAGAGCTATCAAGAAACCAAATGCAGCAAGTATGGCTGTATTCATTTCTTTTTTGAATTCTTTTTTAAAAGTCTTTACTCCTTTTTTTGCTTTTTCTTTTATCTTATCTGCTTTTATTTTTTCAAGTTCGAGTATTTGGGCTTTTGTTAATTTTTCTATCATTTATTCTTTCCAATGTTCCAATGCTTTTTTTAATTCTTCATGTTTATTAGAATATTCTTTTAAACTTTTTCCTTTCATGAATGCATCTATAGCTTGTCTCATTGCCTTTGCTCCTGCAATTGTTCCATCTGGATGTCCATGAACTCCCCCTCCTGCTTGTATAACAATGTTGTTTCCCATGGCTTTTAACATCTTAGGCACAATTGCTGGATAAACTCCTCCAGAGGCAACACCTAAAACAGGCTTAACATTATACCATTTTTGTTCTAGGTTCTTTTTTGTCTGGGGAGTAAATCGAGTTTCAATTTCTTCTTGTATATGTAAGACTTCTTTTTTATCCCCAGTCATTTTACCATAAATCGTTCCAATATGTAATGTGTCTACTCCAACCATTCTCGCTAATTGAGCAATAACTTCCATAGACATCCCATGTTCTGGATTTCTGTCATACATTGCATGTCCTGCTCTATGTGCATGAATGGGAAGTTTTGTGAAATTCCTTGCAGTTTGTAATGCTCCCCATCCTAATGTTAAAATATCCAACATAATGTAATTTCCTCCATTTTTTTCAACAAACTTTATTCTTTTTTTCATTTCTTCAGATTCGGCAGTACAGTTGATTAAGTATACTTTCTTCTCTCCTGTTTTCTTTTCAGCTTCTTCACATGCTTTAATAGTTAATAAAAATCTTTTTTTGAAATTATTGAAATTTTGGCTTGTTAAGTTTTCATCATCCTTAACAACATCACATCCTCCTATCCAAGCTTCATAAGCAACTCTTGCATGATTTTTTTCATCAAGTCCAACCTTGGGCTTTATTATTGTTCCCATCAAAGGTCTTTTGGGTATTTTCATTAATTTTCTTAAACCATAAATTCCGTATCTTGGACCTTTGAAACTTTTCAGCATTTTTTCTGGAATTCTCAAATCTTCCCACATAAGTCCATCTACTGCTTTCATCCCATAGATATTTCCTCCAATGCTTGAAAGTATTTCTGGAACATTTCCCAATTCAAACAACTCAATAGGATAAGCAATCCTCACTCTTTTTTCTTTTTCACTTATATAATATATTTTAGGAGCTAATTTTTCAGCAACTTTCTTGTTCATTGTTCCTATATTTGTCCATGTTCCAATAGAACTCTCTCCAGCAACTTCTTCAGAAACTTTTTTTAAAGTATATCCTTTTGCAGGAGTTATTTTATATTGACAGATTACATCTGTTTTCTTTGGTTTATATTTTAAGTCTAAAAATTTATTTTGCATTATCCAATTTACCTCTTTTACATCAACAATATTATTGAAAGATTTTTAGTTTTTAAATTTAAGTTTTATAATCTATTTCGAGTTGTCCGCAAAGAATTCATATCCTCCAATAAGAGTTATTGTTGAAAGAAAATACCATATTATAACATCATCTAAAGGAAATACTTTCCCAAAAACTATAAATGTTTTAAGATATTCTCCAGGCCACCACCAACTTCCTATTTTCAAGGAAACAATTTCATAAACAAAAAATACCAAAGCAAAAAACAATGTAGGTAGAAGAGTTTTCTTTAAAATAACAGGATTTTTACTGAAGATTATAATAGAAGGTATAATTAAAATTATTATCGCAGTTGTAAAATAGTTCATTGCAATGATTTCTTGATTATAGATATAAACCCCAAATATAATTAGTGAAAAGACAATAAACATAATTACAAGATATTTGAATTTTTTTGATATTTTTTTTGTTTCTCTATCTACAAAATATTCGTAAAAAGATAAAACCCAGAAGATATTCAAGAAAGCAAAAAGCATATTTTCCAAAGGAATTATTCCAAGAAGGCGAGGGAGAGTTGATTGAACATCCCAAGTATTTGCAAGTCGGCTAGAAAGTTCAATAGCAAAAGCAAAAAGAAAAGTAGATACAATAGAAAATATTAAGATTTTTTTTCTTGATTTTTTAAGCCATAAAAAGTTAACAATTGAAGGAGGAACTAAAACAATTATAATTGATAAAAGATAAACTGGTTCAAGAAAGTAAACAAGTATACATGCAAGTAGAATATAACTAAATAAACCAATTAATCTTAATTTTTTAATATTTAACATCTTTTTATTATAAGAAATTTATCCTTCTTAAAGCTTCATTTTCCACAATAAGTTAATTGCATTCTTTTACTATGATATTCCTTACATTCTTTACAATTAGAATGTCTTGGACAAGTTAATTCAGGACATCTGCATTTTGGATTAAATGTTTCATCAATTTTTATTCTGCTTTTTTTCTTTTCCTCTGGAATAAAATATTCTTCATTTTCATCAATTGCTTCATCTTCTTCCATTCTTTTTTCTATTTTTTTCTGTTTTTATATTTTCCCCTCTTTTACTCACCCAATAAGATACGTAAATTAAAACAGCTAAAGCAGCACCTAAAACAATAAATCTCATTAAATCATCCATATAACTCCAGTATCTACTTGTTCCATATATGATAAACATTAAACTTCCTAGCATCAATCCCCCAGATATAGAATTTACAGCAATAAATATTGTGCACAATGCAATTACTAAAACTCCAAAAATAATGCTTATTATAAACATGTTTTTTGAATAATTTTTATTTGCTATATCATATTTTTCAGAACATTCTTGATAAACTTGATTGTAATATTCTGAATTATTTACTGGATCAATCTTTCCCAGTTCTCTATAATCACAATAATCTTCATATTCTGGAGAATCATATATTAGTTTTGTTCCAAAAACACAAAACATAAGAAAAATTATCGCTATGGCAATTCCCAAGATTATCTCCTTGATTTTCATTTCTTAACCTCTTTTTAATAATAAATTTTTTATTTAAGTGCATTTATCACGAATTGTTTATTTATTAATCTTATTAGAATAATCCTTTTTTAACAACTTCTAAGTCAAAATAACCCGTGGTAGTTTCTCCAGTAAATTGAGCTCCTGAACAAGTTACTGTTATTGAGAATCTTTGTAAACACGGAGGAACAGTCTCGGGTATATTTATCTTCATAAGAGCATAACCATTGTTTTGATCAACTTGGTCAAATGTAACTGCTGTTGTTCCTGTTACTATTGAATTTGTAGGATTAGTCCATCCTTTTGAAATACAATATCCTGATCCTGGGTTTGCTTTAATGGCATATTTACAATTTGTTTTTGTAGTTCCCCATGCTTGAGGATTATCTGGAGCAAAACCAAAAGGAATACCAAAGTTTTCAGTTCCTTGTTTAACTGTTGCAGTATTCTTTCCACCTAAAGATACAACAAGTTTATCTCCTTCACTCCCGAACAAATTCTGTATTTCTCCTTTTACTTGATCATCTATACTATCAACATTATCTGTTGTACTTTTAAAAATATTTCTTGTTAAAACCAATCCTAAAACCAACGCTGACATTAAAAGAACTATAGTTACAATTGTACCAACACTCATTTCCATTGCAGCTCTTTTTTTGTTCACCATCTTATTAAAATATAATTAAATTGACTTTATAAATATATACACATTAAATATAATTAAAATTAATCCTACGATTATTGTAATAACACTTAATATTTTAGAGATTTTAGCAAGTTTGGTTTGATGCTTTATACTTTTTATTAAAGCAAGTACACCTAAAACTAATGCAGCTAAAGGAATACCTAAACTTACAATTAGTGTAGA
>DAHVOT010000034.1 GCA_027318675.1 archaeon
TAATTCAGATGAAAATCTGATGTCACGTTTAAAAAAAGAACTAGTTAATGATTTAAACAAATATAAGAAAGATAAATCGTATTCAAAAAAAGTAATAATATACGGGAGTATAGGTTTGACTATCAGTGCAGCAGATTATATAATTTCAGGAAATATTGGAATTGGTTCTATGTTAAAATCTTTTCAAGATATGAATACTCATGAAATTGTCACTAATCTATCTTTTGGTTTATCCTCAATGAGCGTTTTAGGTGGAGGAATAATGTATGGTCTGTCTTCTTTTTTTGAAAATGAAGATGAAAAAGAGATGAAAGACAAGTTAAACCCTCTTGAAGAGAAAGTTAATCATTAATATTTTAACTTCTCTAAATCTTCTAAATTCTTTATTTTAAATATTTCTAATCTTAATTTTGTTGAATTCTCCATGCCTTTTGTGAAATGCATGGCTTGGAGTTTTATCTGTCTAAAGTAAAGAGAATATTTTTTAGCAAGTTTAAGATAATCTTTAAATGATTTCTTAAAAGGAGTGTTGGTTATTTTAGAAAAAATTTCTGGGCGTCCTATTGCTTCTCTACCTATCATAACATAATCAAATTTTTCTAACAGACTCTTGTAATTTTTATCATTTACATTGCCAGAATATATTACAGGAAGGAAAGTTTTTGATTTTATTTCTTCTGCAAATTCAATATCTGGTTCCCCAGAATATCCTTGCTCTTGAGTTCTTGGGTGAATGCATATTGCATCACAATATTTCTCAGCAATCTTTAGTATCTCAAATGAAATTTTGGATTTTCTAATCTTAAGAGTAACTGGCTTTTTTGTGTTCTCTCTCATCACTCGGAGTATTTCTTCTATTTTATTCAAATCTCTAAGATACCCTCCGAAACCATGTTTTCTTGCATTTTTAGCAGGACATCCTAGGTTTAAATCCCAAAGTGAAACTTTTTTATTATATTTTTTAATGAAATCTTTTATCCCATTAGTATTTGTACAAAATAATTGTAATGCTGGTTTGTCTTCAAGATGTAATTTATTCTTTGAGAGTGGGCTTATCATTCCTGTATAAACAAGCCCGCATCCTGCTTTTTTGCATAAAATCCTAAATGCAATATCATTAACTTCTTCCATTGGAGCAAGAAAAATTTTATTTTTTATCCTTAAATTTTTTATATTTTTTCCCATAGTGTCATTAATAAAAACGTATTTAAATGAGTTGTTATTAAGTAAAATATGAGGAGGGAGAATAATAATATTAAAGAAAAAAGAGGTATTTCAAGAGCTAAAAATATGTTGCTCATTACTGTTCTTATACTAGTTTCAGCCTCAATAATATGGATTGTTCTTAAAGAACCTCTAAATAAGACAGCTGAACAAATTGCTTTTTATGAACATGAATTGGATCTTAAAATACAATCTGTTGCATTGGATAGTAACTCTATGAATGTAACAATCGTAAGAAATCCTGGAAGAGGAAATTTTATAGGAACTAGTTTTAAAGTAGAAGGAAATAATATCTCGGAGACATTTATAGAAAAAAGTTCTTTAAAAGAGCTTGAAATGAAAACATACAAATTAGAAATGGTAAGCTTGAATTCTCCAAATGCTGTAAAAATTCAGATAGCTCCAATATTTAAGTTAGAGTCAGGAGAAGAGATGATTGGAGAAGTAAAAGACGAATATCAATTTTCCTGGTCAAGATAATTTTAATTAGTTTTTTAAATAACAAATTATTAAATACAATATGCAAAAAAAGGGGGAGTTGTCAAGACTCACTGTTAATTTATTGATTGGTTCTTTGATTATTATTTTAGGCGTGATAATATTTTTTATTGTGAGAGGTTGGGATGAAGGACAAGAAGTTTTTACTGATGAAAATATTGATTTGAAGATCTCACAAGTAAAGACAGTTAATGATAGCACATTAGATTTAACTTTGAAGAGGGAAATTGGTGAAGGAGAATTTATAGGACTTAGTTTTGCTGTGAGTGATGGAAGTTTAGTTGAAGTTATAAGAGTTAATACTTCAATTCCTGAGAATCAAAGTGGAAACTTTTCATTGAAGTTTATTTCAATGAATGCATCACGTGTGAAAAAAGTTTCAGTCACACCAATTTATATTAATCAAGAAGGAGTTGAGGTTATTGGAAATGTTAAAGATGAATACGTGACACCTAATACCTGTTCTAATTTCTGTCCTATTGGAGCACAGTGTGGATTAAACGATTGTGGAATGCAGTGTGGAAGTGGATGTAATTCAGGTTATTTATGTTTGAATTATAAATGTATTAAGGAACAAACATCGTCGGGTGGAGGGAGTTCAGGAGGAGGTGGAAGTTCTGAGGGAGAGACTTGTACTGATACTTGTTCATCTTTAGTTAAACAATGTGGAATTCAAACAATTTGCGGAAGTAGTGTAAATTGTGGAACTTGCTCAACAGGATATGTTTGCAGTTCTGGTTTATGTATTGCTAATTCAACTTGTACAGATACTTGTTCTACTTTGAGGTATAATTGTGGAGTACATTCAATTTGTGGAACTGGTGTAAATTGTGGAACATGTTCAACAGGATATTCTTGTCAAATAAATGGAACTTGTATAATGGATAATTTTTGTACTCCTACTTGTTCTGGTAAAACTTGTGGAGGAGATGGATGTGGAGGGAGTTGTGGAACATGTTCAACAGGATATTCTTGTCAAATAAATGGAACATGCCTAAAAGATGATGTTAACTTAAAGTATATTGTACAAGATGGAGTGGGATATGCAGATATTATTATTTCTTCTGATGCTCCGAATATGGTTAAACTTGCAGCAGAATATTTTCAGATGTATATTTATAATATGACAGGGGCGAGATTGCCTATTTCAAATTCTGCTAATCAAAGTAAATTATATCATGTTTATATTGGAAGAAGCAGTTATACAGATAATTTAGGAATAACTAGCCAAGGATGTGATAATGATGGATTTAAAATGGTTTCTGGAACAAATTACTTAGTTTTAATTGGGGATGATAAACCTCAAACTCTTCTTGGACCTACAGACTATGAAGAATGGGACAGTTTAACTGGAGATACATGGGCAAATGATTTTATTCAATTTTATTCAGGACAAGAAAATTCTCAGAAAGATATTTGGAAAACAGATGGTTCTGGGTCTATGAATGCTGTATTTGAATTCTTATACAATCAGGGAATAAGATGGTATGCTCCTGGAGAAATTGGGATAGTTATCCCTGAGAAACAGAGTGTGAGTTTTGGAAATATGAATATTTTGAAAAATCCAGAATTTCCCATGAGGAGTTTTATGATTTATTTCAAAGAATTTGGACATCTTTCTCCTCATTTATATCCTGATTATGAAAATTTATTACAATGGGTTTTAAGTTTAAGGAGTAATCATTATTTTGAATTTATGGTTGGTGCAGACGGAGGGCCTGGACATGGGATATTAGCGGTTATAGATAGAGATGAAAAAAAGACACAACATCCCGAATATTATGCAATTCTTAATGGAGTGAGAATGAATGGAGAAAATCCTGTACCTGATTTATGCTCTCAGGGATTATTACAGGAGAATGTAAGATATGCTAAAGCTATGTTTGATTTATATAATATCTCTATAGTGAGTGTTATGCCAACAGACGGTTTTCAAGGACCTTCTGAATCAAGTGCCGCATGTTTAGCAATGGAAGATGATAGTAGAGGATGGGAATCAGCACTCTCAGAATATACTTGGGAATATGTGAATAATGTAGCATGGGAAATATATAATGATCCAAAATATTCTGGAAAGAAAATACTTAATGCTGCATATCCCCCATATTTATTTCCTCCTAGAAATCTTTCTAAACCTCTAGCTCCCAATTTGGTTGTTATAATAACAAGATGGAGAAGCGATTTTGCTTCAGAACAAGAAAATCAAAAGTATTTGGATTTAAAGAGTCAGTGGTTAGAAATTCTTCCTTCAAAAGAAATCTACACTTATGATTATTATTTGCATAATAGGCCTGAAGGTTTCACTCAAGGAGTTCCAAGTTATTTCCCTCATATAATTGCTGAAGACCTTGATGATCTTAAGAGTAATTCTAAAGGAGAGTTTATGGAAGTTTATTCTAACTGGCCATTAGATAATAGAGAATGGGATACCTTTGCTGCTACGTCCTTTAATGTTTATGTTACTGCTCGTGCATATTGGGATACAGATTTAGATGTGGACGCCTTACTTGAAGAATATTATACTTTGTATTATGGTCCTGCAAGCTCACAGATGAAAGCATTTGTAGAATATTCTGAGGAAAATTATATTCGTTCAGTTGAAGATCCAGCAGTTAGAAGAACAATGAGAAGTATGCTTGCGAATGCAAAATCTATTGCAGGAAATACTATTTATGGTGAAAGAATCGATTTGTTGATTGAATTAATGGATTCTGATTTTGACGGGAATGAAGTTAATATCAACTCATGTAGAACACTCGATTCTCCAACAACAACATACAAACTTACTTCAGATGTTTCTTCAACAGGTACATGTTTCATAATAAATCATGTTGGAATAACTTTGGATTGTCAAGGGCATACGATAACTTATGGAAATGGAAGAGGGATTGCTCAGCCATATTGGTATAATAATGGAAATTCTCTTACAGTTAAGAATTGTAATATAAGAAGTTCTGGTTCAACAACTGGAAATGGAATAGAGCTTGCTTATTGTAAACATGTTAAGATTGAAAACTCAAATATAACAACAGCAAATACAGGTATATGGTTAGTTAATAATGAAAATATAAGTGTAATAAACAACAGAATTACCTCTTCATCTGGTATTCCTTTATCTACCCAAACAGTTTATGGAGGCATAATAAACAAGAACATCTTAACAGGTAATTCTGATTGGGGGATGTATTTGTATGATACTCATAACATTAATGTTACTTGGAATAATGTTTCATGTAATGTTGACAGGGCTGGTGCAACTTTAATGAGAAGTACGCAGAATACATTAACAGATAATCGATTTATTAGTAATGGGGGAGAGGGATTATGGGAGTACGAATGTTCTGGAAATGTTTTGTTAAGAAATATAATTTCTTGAATAAAATTATAATTGTTTTACAATCCAAAACAGGATTTATATTTTAATATTCCGGCGTATTTGAAAAGAAGAGATGATTCAGACATTGAAGTTTCAACTCCTAAATCTCCATTGGTGTTTGCTTTTGGAATTATTTCACAAAGATTTGTAGGAGTAATTTCAGCAATGTATTTTGTATGCATTAGTATTGTTAAATCAGGTGTTCCGCTTGTTAGAATCTGATCTTTTCCAATAAAGATTGTGTCTAATTCAACTCTCTGTCCGTATTGATAATTGAAGAAATGCAAAGCAATTATCCCGTCTTTTGGCAAAGCAGATATAAATTCACTTGATAAAATAGCATCTTTAACCTTAGCTAATTCTTCTGCAGTTAAGGCAGTAATTATAGGGCAAGCATTAGGACAAGGTCCCCAGCAATCAATTCCTACTTCTCCTTGATTTTGAATTCCATCTGTACATGTTGGGCATGGACCACAAATTGTTCCTCCGCAATCCACCCCTGTTTCATCTTGATTTTGAATTCCGTCTGTACAATCAGGTGGACAAGCTTGACACGGCCCACCGCAATCTGTGTGTCTTTCTCCTTGATTTTGAATTCCATCAGTACAAGTAGGACAAGCTGAACAAATTGTTCCTCCACAATCTGTTTTTTCTTCATCTTGATTTAAGATCCCATCATTACAACTTGGAGGACAAGATTCCGGGCAAGGTCCTCCGCAATCAACTCCGCCTTCTCCTTGATTTTGAATTCCATCTGTACATGTTGGTTCTGGCACTGGAACTTCAGCTTGAGCAGCAGATTTTTTTCCAAAAATTTTGTCTGAACTTGAATTTCCAAACATTGACAAAGAGCCTTTTGATCCTATAAAAAAGAAGATTAATAGAGCTAAAACAATTGAAACAGCTAATAATGCAAGGTATTTTTTGGATTTCGCTCTTTTAGACTTTTCCATAATGATAATTTAATTGGTAAATAAGCGTTATAAAGCTTTTGAATTCTTGAAAATCTTAAATTAGTAAGGTTTATAATTAATTCTTAGCTACTTTTTCTGTACAATATTTATGTACAATCCTTGAGCGAGTGTGCCGGAGTGGTCAAACGGGCTGGACTTAAGATCCAGTAGCTTATTGCTTGCGAAGGTTCGAACCCTTTCACTCGCATTCACGAGGGAGAAACAAAAAGATGGAAGAACAAAGAGAGTTTCAGTATAATACAAAACAAGAAAATAAATACAAAGGTCCTGATAATCCTCCAATTGTAATTAAGGTAATTTCTATTCTTCATTATATAAATTCAGGATTGTACATTTTAGTTGGATTAGCACTGATAATCTTTTCAAAATATATTATAAACCAAATAACAGGATTAGGAGATACCAGTTTTGGATTAGAAGAGTTGGCTAATTTTCAGGAACTTGACGAGGGTGTTCTTAAAATAAGTATTTTTGTAATGGGCTTTCTTTTCATTGGACTTTCTTTTCTTAATTTCTTTGTAGCGAGAGATTTATGGAGATTAAAAAACTGGGCAAGAATAATTGCAGTTGTAATTGCTTTAGTGAGTTCTACAGCTCAAATATATAATATGGTTTCAGGTGCAACACTTATGCAGATAATAAATCTTGCAATTAATATTTTTATAATTGGGTATCTTGTATTTTTCCAGGAAGCTAAAGAGGCTTTTAAGAAATAAGTTTATTTTTTAATCAAACATCTCAGAAATAGAAATTCCTTTTTGAGCCCTATATATTGCTTCCGCAAAAGCAGGAGTCATATCAATAACTTCTATTTTTTCATCTCCTTCTTTTGGGACATAATGAGTATTGCTTGTCATAAAAACATCAAAGTTTTTAATAATACATTCTGTTCCTTCTGTGAATAATCCGTGCGTTGAATATGCCAAAGTTTTTTTTGCTCCATTCTCTTTTAATTTATTTTTGGATTCTATTAATGTTCCTCCTGAATCGCATATATCGTCTAAAATTAAAACATCTTTTTCATTAACATTTCCTACAAACCACATTTTATCTATCTGTCCAGGTTTTTTTCTGAATTTATGAGTGAATGCGAAGTCATAATTATGTTTAAGAGAATCTGAGAGATTTGCTTCTTGCATTCTTTTTACAAAAGCCATTCCTCTTTGAACGCCTCCTGCATCAGGAGAAACAATTACCAAATTTTCTAAGTCTGAATAATGATTTTTTCTTAAGTATTCCACAACAGTAGGAAAACTATAAAGGTTGTCTATTGGTACAGATTCATCATAAAAACCTTGAATTTGTGGAGAGTTCATATCCATTGTAATTATTCTCTCTGTTTTTCTTGAAAAAAGTGATTTTGCCAATGCTCTTGCAGAGATTGGGACTTTGGATTTATCTTTTCTGTCTTGTCTAGACCAATTCATAGTAGGAAGAACATAACT
>DAHVOT010000035.1 GCA_027318675.1 archaeon
ATATACTTGTCAGACAAATGGAACTTGTATTGAAAATCCATGTACTGATACATGTTCATCTTTAGGATATGGATGTGGAACAAGAACAGTATGTGGAAATAGTGTTAACTGTGGAACCTGTCAAACAGGTTATACTTGCCAAACAAATGGAACTTGTACACAAAATCCATGTACAGATACTTGTGCATCTTTAGTTAAGCAGTGTGGAATTCAAACAATTTGTGGAAACAGTGTTAATTGTGGTACATGTCAAACAGGATATACTTGTTCTTCAGGATTATGTATTCAAAGTTGTGTTCCAACAACTTGTGCTGCATTAGCAAGAAATTGTGGAACAGCTTCTGACGGATGTGGTGGAACATTAAATTGTGGAACTTGTTCAACAGGATATACTTGTCAAATTAGTAATGGGACATGTATGAAAGATTGTGTTCCTACAACATGTTTAGCATTAGGAAGAACTTGTGGAACAGTAAGTAATGGATGTGGGGGAACATTAAATTGTGGAACATGTTCAACAGGATATACCTGTCAAATTAGTAATGGAACATGTATAAAAGATGTTGTAATATCTTGCAATGGTGTAACATGTAAGTCTGGAGAATATTGTTCTAATGGTGTGTGTTTATTGAATGTAACTGGTAAAACTTATTTTGTTGCTACAAATGGAAATGATAATAATCCTGGGACATTTACTCAACCTTTTTATAGTTGGCAGAAAGGAGTTCAAGTAGCTAGACCAGGAGACATTGTTTATATTAGAGGAGGAATATGGACTCCAACAAGCCATATACTTACAAGTGGAGGATATGATACAGGAGCTATAGCAATGACTATTGATCCTAATGCTCAGAACTTTGGTGTGAGTGGAACAGCGAATGCACCAATTAGATATTATAATTACCCTGGGGAAAAGCCAATTATAGATGGAAGACTTCTTCTTCCAAATCCTGATGGATGGCAAGGAGGAATAGGGATGAATAATGTAGAATATATTTATTTCAGAGGATTAACAGTAAGGAATATTTTTCAAAGACTTCCTGATCTTACTCAAGCAAAACCTTATTCTGAAGTTTATGGAGTAGGTTCTTTTAATTCTGCAAATTTAAAGTTTGAGAATATGATTGTTTACAATATAAATGGAAGAGGATTTCAACATTGGGGAGGAGCATGGGCTGAATCAGATATGACTTCTCCTAACGATCCTGATCCGCTTTTTGATTCTGATAATACAAGTTGGATTAATTGTGATGCGTATAATCTATTTGATAGATATGCTTTAACTCCTGGAAATGCTGCAGATGGATGGAAGGTGGTAGGTTATCCTTCTAATTATTATTATTGGGAAGGATGTAGAGCATGGAATTATTCTGATGATGGTTTTGATCCTAATGGGGCTCACAGATTCTTCAAAAACTGCTGGGCAATGTCAACAAGGTATTATCAAGATTTATTTGATGCAGGGTCTTCTGGATCATGGGATCCAGAAGGAAACGGTTTCAAAATATCAGGAATAAATCCAGATTATCCCGGATATTCTGAAGGAGGAGAAGTTTTTGTAAAAATGGAAAATTCAATTGCTGCTTATTGTGTTGGTTCAGGTGTTGCTAATGATATAGAAGTAAATTATGATAACCAATGGCCAAATAATGGTGTTTTTTATAATAATGTCGCTTATAGGACTAACGGAGGATTCTTTGATCTTGGAGGAGGAAGGGGGGCAACTTCACGTCCAACAGAATATAGAAATAACATTGCATTTGGAAGCACATATAATGAAATGGGTTTCTATCCTCTTTATGAAGTAGGAATATATCGTCCTTCAATCTATCCTCACAGCCATAATACTTGGATTGGAACAATGGAAGTTGATGGATGGCCTGGGTGGGAATATAACCCAGATTATAGTGTAACAGATGGAGATTTTGTAAGTGTTAATGCAACTCAGTTAACTTTACCTAGAAAAGCTGATGGAAGTTTACCTGATATAACTTTCTTGCATTTGAAACAGGGAAGTGATTTAATTGATGGTGGAGTTGTAGTTGAAGGATATCATTGTGCAACTTCTGGAGCTCATCCTGGAGAAAATTGTGTAGAGTGGTATGGTTCAGCTCCAGACTTAGGTCCTTTTGAAAGTAATTATTGATTGTATTTTAATTAACTTTTATTTAAAATTATCTTAGAAATTCTTTAAGCACCCCTACAAGAAACACACATTAGCATTCCTTTATACCTTTCTAATGGACCATAATTACCGCATTCTTCACATACTCCTTCTTGTAGAATTGATTTATCTTTTTCTTTTGCTTTTTTTACAAGCTTTAATTTTCTTGCTTCTTCTCTTATTTCAGCAAATTCTTCTAATTCAGGATAAATTTCAGGGTTGAAACTTAAAATGTCTTTTATTGTTATTATTCCAACTAATTCATTGTTTTCTATAACTGGAAGTCTTTCAAATTTAGATTCTTTCATTTTTTTCAAAGCGTCTTCGAGTGTAGCACTTGGTTTTATTACAGCAATTTTTCTTGGAGAAATATCTTTAGCTTCTATTAATGAAAGTTCTTTTTCAGATTTTTTTACAAGTGCCCAAAGGATATCTTGTGTTGATATTAATCCTACAAGCTTCTTTTTTTCAACAAGAAGCAGGCTTCCTGTCTTTTTTTGAACCATTCTTTTAGCACATTCCAGTAAATTAGCATTGGGGTTAATAACAATTGGTTCCCTTGTCATTATATCAGAAACTAGTATTTTATACATATTTTTACAAAGCTTTTCTACTTATAAACGTTTTTTACCACTTCAAAAATATAAGACTTGTTTAAAAAAGGATAATATTGATTTTGAATACAACAATGCTTAAATAAATGATTTAAGAATATGTTTTATTAAATTCAGAGGTTAGTAGATTAAAATGAATAGACAATATAAAACCAAGATAGAGATTGTATCTAGATTAGCTTATGAGGATATAAATTCATTTATTGAAAAAATTTCTTTTGAGAAGGATATTTATAAAAATGGAAAGACTTATTTTCTTGATGAAAACAGAGAGAGTATTATAAGAGCAGATTCTAAGAAGAAAACCGTTGAATTAACAGATAGAGTTGACGAATGGATTTTTAATAGTATAAATGAATTAAATAGGAAAAAGTAAATAGTAAAATGACAGATAAACCAATAACATTAATGCCTGAAGATATACAAAGACTTATTGGAAAAGATGCTCAGAGAAATAATATCGCTGCAGCTAAACTTGTTGCAGAGATTGTTAAAACTACTTTAGGACCAAGGGGTATGGATAAGATGCTTGTTTCTCCTTTAAATGATATAATAATAACTAATGACGGTGCAACAATTTTAAGTGAGATGCAAATTGAACATCCTGCCGCAAAGATGATGGTTGAAATTGCTAAAACGCAGGAATCTGAAGTCGGAGACGGAACAACTTCTGCTGTTATGATTGCAGGTAGACTTTTAGAAAATGCAGAGAGACTTTTAGATAAGAAGATACACCCTACTGTGATTGTTAAGGGATATAGAATTGCCGCAGAAAAAGCTCAAGAAATTTTGAAAGATTTGTCCATGAAAGTTGAGCATAAAGACGAATTTGTTTTAAAACAGATTGCAATGACTGCAATGACAGGAAAAGGAGCAGAAGACTCTAAAGAAAATCTTTCAGATATTGTTGTTAAAGCAGTTAATCAGATTGAAGAAAATGGTTTTGTTGATTTAGAGAATATAAAAATAGAGAAAGCTAGAGGAGAGGGAATAGGAGATAGCGAATTAATATCTGGAATCGTTATTGATAAAGGAAAAATAGCTTTGGATATGCCCTCTTATGTTAAGGATGCAAGAATCGCTTTAATTGATATTCCTTTGGAATTGAAGTCCTTAGAGATGAAAACAGAAGTTTCAATTTCTTCACCTGAACAATTGCAAAGATTTTTACTTCAGGAAGAGAACTCAATTAAGGAAATTGTAAATTTGGTGAGAGAATCAACTGCAAACGTTGTATTTTGCCAGAAGGGAGTAGATGATTTTGCAAGTTTTCTTTTAGCTAGAAATGGAATCTATGTTTGTAGAAGAGTTGCAAGAAGTGATATGCAAAAAATTGCTAAAGCTACTGGTGCAAAAATAATAAGCAATTTAAATGATTTGACTCAGTTTGAATTAGGTTCAGCAGAGAGTGTTGAAAATGTTAAGAGAGGAAATGATTCTTATACTTATATTAAAGGATGTAAAAACCCCAAAGCTGTAACTATTTTAATTCATGGGGGAAGCGAACATGTTATGGATGAAATTGAAAGAGCAATAGATGATGGTTTAGGTGATGTTTCATGCGTTTTAAAATCTGGATTAGTTGTTCCTGGTGGAGGAGCTATTGAAATGGAAGTTTCCAGAAGATTGAAACAATTTGGGCAAACTCTTTCAGGAAGAGAAAGATTAGCTGTAGAAGAATTTGCAAATGCTTTAGAATTTATACCCACTACTCTTGCTGAAAATGCTGGTTTAGACCCTATTGATATTATAACTGAATTAAGAGCTAAGCATGATTCAGGAGATAAGAATGCTGGATTGAATTTATTTGAGAATAAAGTTGCAAATGTCCTTGAAGCTAAAATAATAGAACCATATAATATTAAAAGTCAGGAAATTGATTCTGCAACAGAAGTTGCAAATATGATTTTAAGAATTGATGATGTTATTGCTTCTAAGCCAGATAAGAAAGGAAGAATGAATTTTACAGGTGAGAGGGGGAGAGAAGGAGATTTCATGAGTGGATTGGAGTAAAATGGAGGAAATAAATTTCTGGTATATAGATAGAAAAAATTATTCTAATTTTGAATTTAAGGAATTTAAAAAAGAATTTATTGAGAATATAAGCAGTAAATTTATTCAATTGTATATTCATGATAAACCTGTTTTGATTGCAGGAAAGGAATTATATCATAAAGATATATTTGAATTATCTTTAAAGAAATTTGATATTAAATTTAAAACAAGATTAAATTCTACTAAAGATGAAATTCCTATTGAAGAAGGAGAAGGATATAAGATGGTTGGTGCAGGAAGAGTAAAGATGTTTGATGAGGAAACATTGTACTTTTATGATAATAGTATGGATTATCTTTCTAAAATAAAAGGAACGAATAAGAATCATCTTGAAGAGATATTTGGAAGTGAAAGAGTAGATTCAGATAAGCTCCATGGGGATTTGTCGTTTTTTGTGAGTATTTAGGGTTTAAATTCTCTTCAATAATGCTTAAAAAGTGCGTATTCTAGTGTTTTTCATGTATTATCATATAATCTTAACAGAAAAGTGTAATTCCAGATGTAAGTATTGTTATCAGAAGTCAATGGAGGAATTTGATAATGGACTTAAAGATAAATTTGAATTTGATTATGATGCTCCATGTGAATCAGCAGTTAAAGGAGTTGATGTTGCAGGATTTTTGAAAGATGGAGATTGTTTAATATTTTATGGTGGAGAGCCTTTAGTTAATTTTCAGAAAATGAGAGAAATAATGGATGCAGTTGAGAGATCTAAAAAGAAAATAAAATTTTACATACAAACTAATGGAAAATTGCTTGATGAAATACCTTGGATTTATATAAGTAAAATGTCCAAAATGCTTGTTTCAATAGATGGTGATATGAGAAGAACAGATTATAATAGAGGATTTGGAACTTACAATCAGGTTTTAAAAAATCTAACTGAATTAAGAGAAAAAGGGTATAAAGGAGAGATTGTTGCAAGAATGACTTTATCTTTTTCAGATGTTTTTGGGCAAGTT
Source organism: archaeon (assembly GCA_027318675.1). Taxonomy (GTDB): domain Archaea; phylum Nanobdellota; class Nanobdellia; order Pacearchaeales; family GW2011-AR1; genus MWBV01. Next base: position 5,796 of record DAHVOT010000035.1, read on the forward strand.
AAACATATTGTTGGATTAATTGAGAAAGGAATTTTTAATTCTGTACATTGGCAGATTGATGCTGGCTTTTACAAATCTGATTTTGATAAGAAACAATTCAAGCTTTTTGTAAAAGAGTATAACAAATCTATAGATAGATTATTAGATTTTTGGGTTGATTATATGAAAGAAAACAAGAAGGTTTTGAAATTCTACCCTTTTTTAGGAATTTTTGAGAGTTTGTATTATGATAGAAAAACAAAACTTCATTGCGGTTCTGGATATGCAAATTACACTATCTTGACCAATGGAAAAATTGTTGCTTGTCCAATTATGAGCGGTATTAAGAATTTTTATTGTGGAGATTTAAACACTCCTAATGAAAAACTTAAAGAGATTTATGTTCAAGAACCTTGTAGTTCATGCGATTATTTGGATGTTTGTGGAGGTAGATGTTTGTATAGCAATTATGCTAAGCTCTGGCCCGAGGAAGGACAGAAATTAATCTGCGAAAGCATAATTCATTTAATAGAGGGTATTCAGGATAAATTACCTAAAATAAGTGATTTAATTGAAAAGAAAATTGTATTTGAAGATGATTTTGATTATGAGAAATATTTTGGTCCTGAGATAATTCCTTAAGCAAAACTTGCATAAAGAATACAAGCTAGAATAACTATCGAGGCAATTATGTTTCTCTTGTTTATTTTTTCTCTAAGGAAGATCTTTGCGAAGACATAGGTTAAGACTGCTCCCAACATGAGTATTAAAGTTGTTGAAACAATTCCTATTTTTAAGTATCCATAATATGCAACAACTCTGTATAAAACCCAGATTATTCCAACCATTACTAAATCTATCTTTAATTTTTTATCTACTCCTGAAAGCTTTGTTTTGAAAATAATTATGCTTAATATAAATACTCCAAGACATCTGAAGAAATAGAAAGTTACAGGAGAATAAAATTCAAGTATTAAATTAGATATTATCACTTCAAGAGCAAAAAGGAAACTTCCTATTATTGCTGCTGTGAAATATTTATTGAAATTTAGATGTTCTTTTTTTACGTGTGTTAATATAAGTACTACTCCTGCTATAAGAGATGCAACTAAAACTTTTGGATTGCTTTCATAAGCTCCTTGGAAAAATAAACTAAACACAACTGCAAGAAGAATTGTAAATAATGGTTCAAGCATCTTTGCAGGTTCTAAATTACTTACTTTGTCCCCCTTCATTGAATAAAATGTGAAAAGATTTGCAGCTATTGAGCAGATTATAACTGCAATCAAGATAATTATATTCTTCAACTGCAAAGCTTGAGGATCTAATTTCCAGAAAAAATAAAGCAAAGGAAGCATTATTAAAACAATTGCTAAGAATTCTAGTGTTTGATATCTTTTGATGTCAATTTCTTTTCTTTTTAGTATGTGTCTTTCAAGGACAGTTCCTCCTGCTAATGCAAATGCTGCTATGATTGGAAAATATATCATCTCTTTTACCTTTTTTATTAAGTAGTATGGGATTTCAGCATTAAAAAGCTTGTGAAAATTTGATAATGAAAAAGCTTAAAAGTGCTAGAAAGTTCCATCTTTTACGGGCCTATAAGCTAGAGGCTAAACTGACTCGTTTACACCGAGTATTCAGCGGTTCGATTCCGCTTAGGCCCATGTTTTAAAAAATGAGAAAAACAATAGTAGGAAAG
>DAHVOT010000036.1 GCA_027318675.1 archaeon
ATTATTTATTAGTAATTTTTTAATTAATAGAAATTTTTAATTATCAGGATAATATTATCTTCATTGGCTATAATCAGATTAATAATTCTATGTATTAATTTATCTTCTTACAGATAACTTAACTTTTGTATAACACAGCAATCTCAAAACTGTCCGTTCTTACACCATTCAGTTTCCATGCACTGTTTAAACAAATTAATCTTAACTTTCCTTGGGATTTCACCAACAACTTTCATTGCAGCTCCCTTGAAATTACCTTCCTGATATAACTCAAATGCTTTGTTTAATTTTCTTGCACTTATTTTCATAATAAAGTCTGTCTCTTTTGCTTCAGTTTCAACAACCTGATTTAATTCAGAATTATATTCCAGATAATAGGCTTTTTTATCTATTATCAATTCAACTGAATCATAATCTGAATCAGCTATAAACTGTAAGTATTTTTCTTCCTCATTTGCAAGTTTAACAAATCCACTTACAAGATTATCCAAAAAAACTCTGTCTATCTTCTCTCCTTTATTCTCAGACATAAGAACAGAATTTCCTGTAAGATTGTTTTTTCCTAGAATAGATACTAAATACATTATTCCCATTGCAAGTGCAACAAGAATTATAATCATAAGAAGAATTTTAGCTCTTTTTTTCATTATTTATCTTATGTGAACCAGGTTTTTAAAGATTTATTGCTGTTATGAATATAGAAATAATAAATTAATTAAAAAATATTGAAACTCTCATTTTAAGAATTATTATAATTATGTAGAAGGTTTATTTAAACTTCTTCAAAGCACTGTTAAATGTCTTACTCACACTACTCACAGCATCACTAACATTATTAATAATATTATTCACTCCATTAACAAAATTATCAACATCTTCCCAAAATGGATTTCCTTCTTCAACATATTCTTCTTTTATTTCTTTCTCTAACTGTCCTCTGTCCTTCTTTAGAAATTTATCAATATATTTTGCTGTTTCCTCAATTGTGTCTGGTTTAGTAAGAGAATTAGGTATTCTTAATGTAACAAAATTCTTATTCCAAGAATAATATGTTCTTTTCAAATCTCTTAATGCTTGTTTAGTCCCATGATGCTGACTTCCATCGACTTCAATATTTACTTTTTTATCAACAATCGCAATATCAATGTGCTTAAAACCGTCATATTTTTCAAATTCAACTTTATAGCCCATATTTTTTAATAGATTTCCTAACCTTAATGCTTCTGGAGTAGGCTCTGGCTTCTTTTTAGTGGTATAACTGCTTTTTGTTGGGTTCGGTTGATGTTCTCTGCACAAGGCTCTTGAATAGTACTTCATGGAGTAATTATAGACTTCATCAGTAATTGGTTTATTACATTCATTACAAAATTTACCCATTACCTTTCAAAGTATCCAAACCTTTAAACCTTTTTATTTTACCACACTTCATATAATTGAAAACATCATTTAATCTATGAGTTTCAAGTTTTTTTAAAACCCTGGGAGAATACGATATATGTTACAAACCCTATATTTATTCTGAATTATTCTAAAATTTTATACTGAAACGTCATAGATTCTGCATAACTCTCTTCACTGGAATCTATATGGCTTATTATTTTTACTGCAATAAACTCATCTCCCATTATTCCATCTCTATTTTTATCAAGAGAAAAACAAATAATTTCTTTATCTTTAACAGGAATGCTATAACTAATACCTGTACTTGATTCAGAACGATTTTGATGTGAATTAAATTCGCTATCTAATCCATATTTTATAGATTCGCAACTATCTTTCGTTACCTTATCTAAATCTAATTCTTCAATTTTAACAGGCATTGAAGCAGTAATACAATTTCCAAATCGTGGATTTCCATTGCACCAATATCCATAAATTCTACCTATCCCATCTGTATATTGATAACTAGTAGACTCCCATTGAAAATCCCCCTTTAAACTATTAATTGATAATTGTCTGTCAAAAGAATCAAATGTTTCTAAATGCTTAATTGTTACAACTTCTTTAGGAATAATATCATCTCCTTCAAAGACATCTCTTTGTTTAAATTGCCATATTATAATCCAGGTTACAATCAATAGAATTATGATAAACCCTGCCACAATACTTCTCTTCAATCCCTTTTTCATAAGGAAAATAAGTAAATCTTCTTTAAAAATCTTTTAAACGCTCAAGAATTAAACATATTTTGACAAAACCCTGAGAGAATACTATCGATATGTTACAAACCCTAGAATCATGTCATCATCCGCAGAGACTACAAAGCTTCAAAATTCTGCCTTGCTCATCCCTATTCTGCTTCCAAATTTGCTCTTTACTCCATTAAGGCCTTTTTCATCCATCTCTCCAACAACCTTTTCAAGATGTTTAAGTCTTTTATCCCATTCTCCTGAACAGGTGAATATAGAATATTGAAACATATCTCCTTGATAGATGTTTGCTCCTGCAAATGAAGCAGGTAGCATATCTATATAGAATTTTGCATTAAAATTGTTGTATTTCTTATCATATAGAAATACTTTTGCTGTATGCAGGAAAGATATACTTTTATCTTCTTTAACAATCTTAAAATTAGGATAATTTGATTTCATAGCTTCTAAATCTTTTGAGATAAGACTTTCATTTTTAGTATTTTGTATTGGTTTTGTCATTTTAACTTAGAATTCCAATAAAGATAGTATATTTAAATCTTACTAATATGTAATTACTTTATAGTTAATATAAAACTCAGGAGATTTCACACCCAATAACTCTTTTCAATTATAAACTTGTCTATAATTAAATGTAGAATCAAACCTATAATAAAATAAACCAGCACTAAAATATAACTTGAAAACTTTTTCAAGTCAATCTTCTTAAAACTATACAAGAAAACAAGTATTAACAATAATACAGCTAAAATTATAATCCAATTAAATGCATTATGACTAAATGCTGCAAGAGGCGAAAACCAAGGATTAGTCATTATAACGCCAGGGTTCAAGGATTTTTGTTTCAGTCCAGTTATTCCAAAACTTATTAAATCAGGAATTAAATGTCCAATTCCAAAAATTGCTCCATAATACCATTTTTTGGAAAATATCCAGATTGCTATTCCAAATACAAAAACTATCACCAAGTGAGTTGTTAAGCCTGCCATAAGTATATTTATTTTAGCAAGTTTTTAAAGGTTTAATTTTGCTTTATTCGGGATTTAATTACCTGTCAACAATCTAGCATTATCATTTCAATACATTTACTATTAATAATATAATCCAGATAACTGATAACTTAATTTACATTAATATTAATTCAATTTATTCTATAATTAATAACTTAATATTCATTAACTCAATTATATCCCTTAACTTATAACTTACTCTCTTTTAACTGATAACTTAATTTACATTAATATTAATTCAATTTATCCTATAACTTATAACTTACTCTCTTTTAATCAATAACACAATATCTTTCAATAACTGATAACTATTATCTTTCAATGAATAACTGATATCTATATTTCATATTCACAAATCTTTTAAATGCGTTTTCTTGAAGATTACTATGGAATTCGCAACTATTTTTGATATGGATGGAGTTTTAGTTGACACTCATGATTTAATCTGGAATGGAGTAAATAATTTACTTGGAAAATACAAGGTTACCCTTACTACAGAAGATATAAAAAGATACATTGGAAAATCTCTAGAAGATGATGTTCAAGATTGGAACAATAGATATTCTCTTTCTTTAAATTTAGAGGAATTTAGAGTTAACTTATGGCAAGAACAAAAAGCCTCTCTAAAAAAGCTCGGCTCAAATTCAAGTTTAACAACTCTTTTAAATGAACTTGAAGCTAATAATATTTCAAAAGGTGTTGGAACTTCTTCCAGTAGATTCAGGGCAATAAAAATACTGGATTGGTCAGGATTAAGAAATTACTTTCCAGTTCTTGTTGCTTCAGAAGATGTTCACAATCATAAGCCTTCACCAGACACATTCCTGAAAGTTGCCCAAAAATTATCTACACCTCCTGAAAACTGCATTGTAATAGAAGATTCTTATTCAGGAATTTTAGCAGCAAAAATAGCAAAGATGAAAGCAATAGGATATTTAGGAAATCACAATTCAAAAGAAGATTTAATTGATGCAGATTTAATTATAAAAGACTTCTCAGAATTATCTTATCAAAAATTATCTTCAATGTTCAATAAAGATTTCAAACCAAACACTCGCGCTTTCTCAAACCCGATTTACAAATATAAACGATTAAATTAATTTCCAATTAATGAAATCTAAAAATAAATGAAAAAAGTATTAAAAAATAAAAAATGTATTTACTTTCTTCTAACTATGAAGAATACGCCTAGTGCTCCCAATGCAGTAACTATTCCAACAACAGTTCCAAATTCAGGAACTAATGGAACATCAGCACAAGCAACATTAACAATTAATTCTAAACATCCAACTTGAGTAGATTCTGAGTACCAATCTGCAGTATTATTGCTTCCAGTTAAACCATTTTTGCTTGCAGAAACAACTAATGTAGTAGTTTCGTCATTAGGACAATCTGCAGCATCAAATTGAACAGAATAACTTCCATCAACCCCACTTGTAGCATATTGTTTATTTCCATTACAAGTTACTTCAACATTAGCGCCAGCAACTGCAACATTCCCATTATTAGCATCAGTTATAACTCCACTTACAAAAGTAGTATCAACTGTAGCGCAAATCGGAGCCGCATTCACAAATCCCAGGGTTAAAAGAACACTGGCTAGAATTAATAGTCCAATTATTTTTTTCATTTGTTCTTTTACCTCCTTTCACATCTTCTCGTTTTAATACTAAAATATATCAAAATTTCTTTAAAAGCATTATTACATTAGAGAATATACCCCCTTTTTCATTTCACCACTTTTAAGTTTTAAAAATTTATAAAAAATAAAAAATAAAATATTCTGGCTTATTGCTTTCTAACTACAAAGAATACACCTAATGCTCCTAAAGCAGTAACTATTCCAACAACAGTTCCAAATTCAGGAACCAATGGAACATTCCCACAAGCAACATTAATAACTAAATCAAGACATTGAACTCTTTCATTTTCAGTATGCCAAACAACTTCTTGGCTTTCACCATTCAAGTCTCCATATTTAGCAGTTACAGTTACATCATCCCCAGCATCACACTCTGAAACATCGAATTGAACAGAATAACTTCCGTCAGCTTCACTTGTTGTGTCTTTTTCAACACCATCACAATCAACTGTAACTTCTGCATTTGCAATTGGGTTTACACCACTCGCATCAGTAATCATACCACTAACAAATGTTGTTTCATATGTTCCGCATGATGGAGCTACTGTAGCAAGTGTTTGAGCACTAGCAAATCCAAGCATTAAAACCAGACTAGCCATTACGAATAAGCTTAATGTTTTTTTCATTTTATCTTTGTCTTACAATGAAAAACACACCTAATGCTCCTAATGCAGTAACTATTCCAACAATTGTTCCAAACTCAGGAACTAGAGGAACATTCACATTTCCAGCATTCAATTTCATACATGAAAAGCTATATTCATTTGTTACTTGTCCAGTATTTTCTCCTTCTAAATCTCCTTTATCTGCAATAACAGTTATTATATCTAAATAATCGCATTCTTCTGATTTAAATGAAACTGAGTACAACCCATTTTCATCTGTTAAAACAGCTGGAAGTGTGTTTTCTTCATCTCCATGATAGCATATAACTAAAACATTTGCTCCAGGAACAACATTAGACATATCCTCTCCTATATATACTACTCCAGATATAAGAGTTCTTTCTGAAGAACATGCTGGTTCAGTTGCACTAGCAAATCCTATTACTAAAAGTAAACTAGCCAATACAAACAAACTTAACAATTTTTTCATCTTATTTTGACCTCCTTACAATGAAAAACACCCCAAGAGCACTAAGTGCAGTAAGCATAGCAATAACAGTCCCAAATTCAGGAACTAAAGGTACATCAACTCTAGCTAAATCCAAATCAAAACATTTTCCAGACTTGAAGTCTTCAACTAATCCTTTAACTTCTCCAGTTAAATCTCCTTTTGTAGCTTTAACAACAACTTCATCTCCAGCTACACATTGAGATTGAGGAAAATAAACAAAATACCATCCTTTCCATTCACCATATTTAAGACTCTTTGTAATTCTTGAATATTCTTCTCCATCATGATAACAAGTTACATTAACAAAAGCTTTTCCAGCTTCATCACCAGAATCAGCATAAGTTATTTCTCCTTTTACAAGTGTTTTTTCAACAGGAACACAATCAGGATCTCCGTCTTCACAAGCAGCAACAAAACCTAAACTAACTAGAAATATCACACTCAATGCAATCAGTTTCAGTGTTTTATTCATTTTAATGCTTTAGTTCTATTTATTCGTATGCAATGTTAGATATTTTACTTTCTTCTAACAAGAAAGAACACCCCTAAAGCACCTAATGCTGTAGCAATTCCAATAGTTGTTCCAAATTCAGGAACTATTGGAGTTCCAATATGATAATTATCTTGTTTGTTTCCATCAACAGTTGCTTTGTAAACTCCAGAATCTCCTTCTTGAATTGTGTATGCTTCAATACAGAATTTACCTTCTGTATTAGGAGTAACTGTCCCAGAAGCAACTTGTGGTTTTTCAGAACCACTTACTTTTGATATATCCCAATCATAAGTTCCAGAATGAAAATTAGCTCCATTAATATAAACGATTTGTCCTACAAAATATTCATTAGCATTCTGAGGATCTTCACCACAACTCTCTGTAGTTGTCCAGATTGAACCTGCTTGAGCAGCAACTAATCCTAAAGTTAAAATTAGCATAACACCCATTACAACTAAGCTTAATGTCTTTTTCATTGTCTAAATCTAGTGTAATTATGCTTTATAAGGTTTATTACCAAAAAAACAATATTTTTTTTCACTACTGCTTACAGAAACAAATACTCTATTTGTCTTTACTTTTTTCTGATGAAAAAGAACACACCTAAAGCACCTAAAGCTGTTACTATCCCAATAACTGTTCCAAATTCAGGAGCATTAGGAATATAATCATCTAACTTAACTCTATAACTATCAAATTTCATTCCAAACTTTACTTTGTAAACTCCACAATCTCCTTCTTCTACAGTATAAACTGGAAAACAAAAAGATTCTTCTTCATAAAGAGGAAGAATACCTGTTG
>DAHVOT010000037.1 GCA_027318675.1 archaeon
TAACAGAATTATTTTCACTTCTTCATATACTTATACAATAATCCCCAGAAAAGAACAAAGTACAACAGGAAGAATAACATTCCAGAATAACTATGATACATGCCGAGAGCTAAATTACGGGAGATGTAAGCTCCAACTAACATTAATGTGAAAACTCTGATAATATTAAATGCAAAAGCTCCTAATATTGCAGGTATGAATAAAGCTGCAGCTTTCTTTTTGTTTAATTTATTCCAGTCAATGAAAACAATAAATAAATACAATGCTGTGAAGATGAAAATGCTGTAAATTCCACTGCAGGCTTCTGCAATTATAACAGAAAATCCATTCACAGTTATTCCATCTGTTCCAAATGTTGCAACATTTATTCCAATTGTTTTGAGCATGAATTTTGTTGCTTCTAATACTCCCAGGCTTAAGTATGGCCATAAACTCCAAACCAAATTCATGAACGAATAAGTTATTATTGCAAATATCAAGAAGTAAAACAACTCTTTCTTGAATTTAACAAGAAAATGCTTTGAAAAACTCACTCCATAAACTCCTAAAGCTAAAAATACAAATATTAAGATTCCTAAAGCATGAACTGCAAGCAGATTAACTAAATTAAAAGGTATTGTTGGTGAATACAATTCAACAATATAAAAAGCAACTAAGCAGGTAAGAGAAGTCATAAACATAAGAGCATCCCTGCTTCTGTACTTATAACGTGAAAACTCAGTTAACCTTTTTCTGTAAAGAAGTATAAAACCTACAATTGAAAACAACAAAATATACCCTATTCTTGTGTATATGCTTATCTTCCAGACTTCAATAAAATTATAATTAAATATCTGGGTCCCAATAATATAAGAAAAAGCCATAAACAGGAGTACAAAAATAACTGTTCTAAATATAAAACTCTTGAAGCCCTTTTCCAGTTTTATCTTTGGCTTGGGTTTCAATCTCTCTTTATTCTTCATGTATTTTTAGTAGTAAAATAGGTTTATATTTCTTGTCTTAAGAGAACAATGCTTTATCTTTAACAAATTCACTTTCAATTCCAAGCTTCTTGAAATAACTTGGGTGACTACACTTTTGCTTAATTGTAGACACCTAAATAGAAATATTTATATATTGTAGACACCTAAATATAATTATGAATCTTGAAAAAAGAAAAGTAGGGAATAAAATAAAATATTATCTTGGTCACTCTTACCGTGAAGGATTAAAAGTCCATAAATTCAGAAAATATCTTGGAACTGGTTTAAGTGAAAATAAATTAAAAGAAAGAATTTCAATTGCTGAAAAGCTTATTCTGGAAGAAATACGCAAATACAAAATAATCCAAGACCCTTTGAAAATTGAGCTTTCTAAAGAAGAAATAGAATCAATTAAAAAAATTGAATCAGAAATTCCATTGAAGATTTCTCATATTTCAGAAGGAGATTGGAAAGAGTTCTCCAAGCTGTTTTCATATAATACAAATGCTATTGAAGGAAGCAAGCTAAATCAAAGTGAAGTATCTAATATTTTAGAACATGATAAATGGCCAGACAAATCAAAAGAAGATATTGCAGAAACATATGGTGTTGATGATGCTATAAAATTTATCAGAAAAACTAAAGAACACATTTCCATAGAATTAATAAAAGAGATACACAAAATTGTCTTTAAAAATTCAAAAAGTTTTGCTGGACAATTTAGGAGAAAAGGAGAAGAAGTAGTTGTTATGAATCAATCTGGAAAAGTAGTTCATGAAGGTGCACCACAAACAAGAATAACTTACTTGTTAAATGAGTTAGTAAGTTGGTATGAAAAAAACAAGTCAAGATATCCTGCATTTATCTTAGCTGCAGTAATACATAATCAATTTGAAAATATCCATCCTTTTGCTGATGGAAATGGGAGAGTTGGGAGAATACTTTTAAACAATATTTTGATTAAACATAATCTACCTCCATTAAATATAAATCTCAAAAATAGAGCAGAATATTATGAATCCTTGCAGGAATACGAAAAAAATCAGAATATCAAGCCAACAATTGACCTTTATATAAAAGAATACAAGCAATTAGAAAAAGATTTGAATTCAAAAAAAGATTGATTTATTGATAATTACATATCTTCCAAACCTGGTTTTCCAGGTATAAATTCACTTTCAATTCCAAGCTTCTTGAAATAATCACACATTGCAATGCACGCAAACATCTCAGTTGAATAATGTGTTCCTCCAAGAACATTGATTTTGTGTTCTTTTGCAAAATCATGTGCTTTTTGAGAATGTGAATTCTTTGCAGTTATTCCTGTAACAAAAGTATTAACTCCTTCATCAGCTATTTGTTGTAAATATTCAACATCATTTCCACCACCTGCTATCAAAGCAACTCTTTGATCTTTGATTTTCTTGCTTCCATAATTATACAAACTAATTTTGTGCCCAACAGCTTTTTCAAATTCCTTTGATAATTCATCAACTGTTTTGTGTTTTGTTTTTCCAAAACTCCCACACATTGCTCCAAAATAAGGTGCAAAAGCTTTCTCATATTTTATACCTAAAGCCTCTGCTAAAGTATTGCTTGTTGAATACTTTCCAAAGTTGTCTAAAGGAACATGCAAATTATATATTGAAATTCTTTTTTCTTGGAATTTCTTTAATAATTCTCTATCCATTTGATAAAAAACTTTAGGAGCTTTTGTTATATCCCAAATAGATGGATGATGCACAAAAAGCAAAGCATCTTCTGCCCCTTCTGCAAGTATCTTTTTCATAATTTCTTTTGTTGGAAAGACAGCAGTATACACTTTATTTATTAGCTTGGAGTTATCACACACCAGCCCCATTGATCTTTTCTTGAAGTTTTCACTAAGATAATCCTGAATTTCTTCCATATATCTTGCCCAATCATCACTCATATCTGGTTTTATGAAATCCTTTTCTAGATGATTGTACAATTTCTTTGCTTCCATATTATTTCAAGATGTAAGAAGTTTATATTTCTTGTCTTAGAGCTTGTTTTATCAAGTTTCTTTAATTATTAGAATTTCTAATTACAAAATAGAAACAATTTTAAACAAAATCCACTTTAATAAAAAATGGAAAAGAAGATATCTATTTCTGATGAAGATATATCCAGATTCAAGAAGATATTTGCTAATCTTCCAGAAAAGATAAGAAATGAAGATATAATTTTTGTATTAAATAAAAAACCTTATACTTGGAATGCTGTTTTTTTAGAAGTAGACCAAGATACCAATTTAGGAAGAATAATGCTTAAAAAGTTAAAGGATCTTAAGATAATATGAGTGAAGAATATGAAACAATAAGCGAGGATGTTAAAGAATTAGTTGTAGCAAGATTAGGTGTAATGCCTCTTAATTATAAACTTTCAATGGGAGATGAGGGCACTTTCACAATTAATGAACTAATTTCTGAAGTTAATAACAACACCAGAGTAGGAAGAGAAGTTGCGAGAATACAACTTAATTTTATTAAAGCTCTTACTACTGGGAAATTTATTGAAACCCTGAATAAAAAATGAATAAGCCTATCTTAATAACAAGCCCTAGGTATGATGATGGTACAGAATATCTTTCTGCTTATGCCTCTGAAATAATAAAAGAATTTGATGAGGATTTTTCAATAAAGAATTTTGAGAAGACAGAAGCAAATAAAATCAATGTTGAAAGTTACATTAAAAGCAAAAATCCTAAGTTTCTTTTTTTAAATGGGCATGGGAATCAATCAGAGATTTATGGGCATAAGGAGGAGATTATTTTATCTTTAAACAATATCAATCTTCTAAAAGATAGAATAACTTATGCACGTGCATGCTTTTCAGCAAATATCCTTGGACAAAAAGCAGTAAAAGGTAACTCAGGATGTTTTATTGGGTATATTTATCCATTTTCTTTTTGGATGAGTGGAGAAAGAAGTGCAACACCTCTTAAAGATAAGAGTGCAAGTTTGTTTTTAATACCATCTAATGAATTAGTAAGAAGTTTATTAAAAGGATGTTCAGCACAAAAAGCAAATGAAACTTCTAAAGATATGATGATCTCAAATATGAGGAAACTGCTTGTAATGGAACAAAAAAACGAACCAGGTGCAACAGGTATGCTTCAAATACTTTGGGATAATTATGAAGGTCAAGTTGTCCTTGGGAATCAAGAAGCATTTATTTAATCTCTTTATTCCAATTTAATTTCTGGAATTTCTTTTTACAGCAAATACTCCGAGTCCAGAGACCCCGTCCGAAGGATCCCCGTAGCAATCCAGGCCAACATCTCCAGAGTCAGCGTAAATCCCAGCGACTGAATTATCATCGCTTCTTGGATACCAATAATATAAATCTCCGGATTTTACTTTCTTAGAAGGCAACCCTTGAGAAGTATGATTTTTCAAAATATAATCTTCAAGTGAAATTCCAGGAGTTTTATCACGCATTAAAGTATTTTTATCAAGAACTTCTGAATTCTTGGGAACTAAAACTCCATTATTGTCTAAAAAATGATTGTAATTAATATACAATTTTCCATCTTTTACTTTAAAATCAGCATCAAGCCAGTTTGCTTTCCAAGGATTTCTCTCTTCTGTTATTTCTCTGTATAATTCAGGATTATTTTCTTTAATATATTTCAAAGATTCAATAAACTCCCTTGGTGTTGGCATGCTCTTTCCATTTGATAAAAGCTCATTATGAGTTTCATACCAATTCTTTCCAAGCAAAGTTCTTTTTGTTTCAAAATCAATATTCAATGAAGGAATATGAATATATTCAGGAGTTTCTGCTGATTTTTCTGGCTTGTTCTCCAAGTCTCTTCTAATTACATAAACAGAAGGATGCAATGTTTTTAATGTCTCATCACTAACTTCAATTATTGGAGCCATGTTTTTCAAATAAGCTTGAGATTTATAAAGATTTATGTAAAAAAATATGAATCTCTTTTAGATAATTTATTTAAACACTTCTTCTCTTATTTCATTATGGATTATTATGAAGAACAGCGTAAAAGATATGAAGAACTTCATATCTATAGAAATGAATTTGGGCATGTTATTGAACCAAGAAAGATTAACTTAGCTTATAGTAATGGAAGCATGGACTCTGAATCAACAACAAGATTTGAAAGAAACAATCCTAAATATTGCCTTGTTGATATGATGGATAAAGAAAGAAAAAAGAATATCCCTAAACTGAATACTCCTATTGATTTGTCTGAATTTAATTTCAACTCAATTGAACAATCAAAACCCTCTCCTACTGGAACATCTCTAACTCCAGATGATTTTGCAGAAGTTCTTAAGAAATCCAGATTAAAGTGAATCTTGTAAATTAATATTATAAACATATTATAATAATATTTATAAACTATAGTTTACATATATAAACTATAATGGACACTAATAAACTAAAGTTTACACAACTTGAAAGCGAAATATTTTCTTTGCTTTGTCTAAAATCAGGAGAAAAATTAAGTCAAAGAGAAATGGCAAAAATTCTAGATGTCTCTCCAACTGCCATTGCAAAAAGCTTAAAAAAATTAATAAGTAATGAATTTGCAGTCCTTGAAAAAACAAAGACTATCAATTTTATTTCTCTAAATATTCATAATAAGCAAGTGATTGAAATAAAAAGAAGTGAAAATATCAAAAATATTTACTTATCCGGATTATCAGATTATTTAGAAGAATATCTTGCAGGTTCAACAATAATCTTATTTGGAAGCTATTCAAAAGGAGAAGACACAAACAGGTCAGATATTGATATTGCAGTTATTGAAAGAAAAACAAAAGCCCTTGATTTAGAAAAATACGAAAAAAGACTTAATAGGAAAATAATGATTAACTTTTATGATTCATGGAAAGATATTCATAAAAATCTAAAAAACAATATCCTAAATGGTATTGTTTTGCATGGGGGAGTGGATTTATGAGCGATTCAAAAGATTTTCAAAGATTCATAGAAGAAGGAATTGTTAAGAAAATAACTAAAGACAAACAAAGGGCAGAAAATTTATATGAAGAATCCAAAAGGAAGTTTGGACTATTAGAAAAAACAACAGAGATAATGGGAGTAGATGATGATAATGCTAATGATTATATTGAAGATTGCTATAATATAATTATATTTTTAATAAGGGGAAAAATGCTAGAAAAAGGATATTCTAGTTCAGGACAAGGAGCCCATGAAGCTGAGATTTGTTTCTCAAAAGAACTTGGTTTTAATGATAATGAGATTCAACTTTTAGATAAATTAAGATATTTTAGAAATGGAATTCTTTATTATGGAAAAAGATTTGACAAAGAATATGCTGAAAAAATAATAAATTTCACAAAGAAGAAATTCAAGGAATTAATAAGATAACAGAATTACCTCTCAAGCAGCTTCAACTGATAATTCTTCTTAAGAAATCCAGATTAAAATGAATCTTGTAAATTAATATTATAAGTAAACTATAGCAATATTTAAAAATAGCGCATTTGTAGTAATTTTATGATAGTAAATCCTGAATTGTTTGTAATTCCAAACAAGGATAACTTCATATTATATCTTCCCCTGGAAAAAAGGTCTGCTCTCGAAGTAACCCCAGGAGTTTTGTCTATTCTTAAGAATGCTTCTTCAATATCCCCCCAAGATTCTTCTGATGGTCTTGTAAAAAAACTTATAGGAACAAAGGTAATTGTTCCTGAAGATTACAAGATAATGGAGTTTCCAAAGAAAACCCAAGCTTATCTTCCAACAAGTGTAACCCTTCTTCCCACAACAGACTGTAATCTAAATTGCATATATTGCTATGCTTCTTCTGGAGAGCACAGAGTTAACATGCCTTTTGATACAGCTAAAGCCTCAATTGACTTCATAACAGAAAATGCACTTAAACTAGGACAAAAAAATATCAAGGTGAGCTTTCATGGTGGGGGAGAACCCTTCATGAACTACAAACTGATA
>DAHVOT010000038.1 GCA_027318675.1 archaeon
CAGATTTAAATTTCAATTTATTATAATCAATATTAATCATAAAAACAACAAGAAAAAAGCATTATTAAATTTTAGCATAAACTCTCTAAATTCTTTTCAAACTGAAACTTAATCCTAGTGTTCTTAAAACTATCCAGAAAAATCTTTCTTAAAGAATCTTCAAGATTTTTCTGAGTATAAATCAAAACATCTCTCTGCAATGGAAGCTTATTCATAAGAGTATTTACTAATTTCTTCTCATCAATCTGTCCAAGAACTTCTCTATTTCTATCAAAACATCCATAATCTAAATAGTAACTTTTTGTCAGAGAATTATAAGATAAAAAATAACGTTTCATTTTAATTCCCTCATTAATTTCTCCAAATTTAAAGTTAAAGTAGCTTTATCCAATTTATCCAATTTACCTGAAAATCCTGCTTTTTTATAAACATTCATTGGAATCTCCAAAACCTCTGTATCATGGATGCATCCAAAAGAAGTGCCTAATAGAGCGATATTATTCTTCTTTAAAACTTCAATAGAAGGAGAATTACAAGTATAATGAACAAAAGAGTCCCTACTAAAAGAATAATAAGGAAAATACTCCAATGTGTGTGGTTTATGCCCTTTTTCCATATAAAATAACAGGCAAAAGAATATTTAAACCTTTCCATATGTTACCATGTATAAGTTACAACTAATAAATAATTAAACTTATAACCGAGTTTTAATTAAATAGATAATGAAAAAAAGAGAAGTGGTTAAAGAAAATATACCCTCAATACTTCATCCTACAAGTTTTGGACAAAAAGCAGCAGACAAACTAACTGTCTGGATAGGTAGTTGGCCATTCATTATATTATTTATTGTAATGCTAATTGCTTGGGTCATTGCAATTGTTCTTTTATCCAAAAAAGTACTTGAATTAGATCATTTTCTCATATTAAATTTATTCTTATCCTGCGTAGCAGCAATACAAGCTCCAATAATCTTAATGTCTCAAAATAGAGCAAGCCAAAAAGATAGAAAAAGAATGGAATATGATTATCAAGTTGACAGAAAAACTGAAAAAGAAATTGAGAAAATAAAAATACAGCTTGACAGAATAGAAAGTAAGCTAAATCAAAGAAAATATTAAATACCTAAGAAAATTAAATATAACATGGTATTAAAGAACAGCACAATAGAAAAATTAGCTGCTGAAGGAAAAATAACTTATATATCAGCAGAAGAATCGTATCAGATATATAAAAAGACATATGAAAAAATGACTCATTATATTAGAGATTATGCTAAAAAGACAAAAGCATCTTATGATGCAGCGAGAAGATTAATTTTAACTTCATAAAAATTAATTTATCCTTCCAACCTACCATTAAACTCTCCAACAATATTCTGAAGCATTTTCTCTTTTATTAAATTCTTGGATTTAATCCATTCTTCATGTCCTAAAACCCAACCTAATTTTACAAGAGCACTCTCAGAAATCATATCTTCTAAATAAATAACTCCTGCCTCAATAAGTTTTCTCCCACTTGAATAAATCATTCCATCTACTCTACCATTAATACATTGAGAAGTACCACAAAAAATCATCCCTTTTCCTGAAAGCTCTTTTATTTTTTTAATCCATTCATTAGATGCATTGCCTATGCCGCTTAATTCTAATACAATCCCTTTATACTTTTTTTCATAATAAAAATCAAGTATTTCTGCAGATTGTCCTGGATAAAATTTGACTAGCGCTACTTTCTCTTCAAACTTAGGATCAGCCTTACACTTTTTAACAATCCCTCTTTTATTGAATGAATCAAATAATTCTAGATTTCCATTAGGATAAACTCTTGCAATTTCCTTTCCATTTATAACCTTAAAGGCATCTCTTCTTGAAGTATGCATTTTCCTTACTTTAGTACCAGGCATAACATTACAAAAATTATCTTCTGAATTTGCATGTCCAACTAAAACAACTTCAGCAATATCGCTTATTCCGGAAATTATTGAAGAGCAAATTAAATTAAGATTTGCATCAGAACTTGCTCTATCTATACTTCTTTGAGAATAGGTTAAAACAACAGGTTTATTCAATTTTCCAAGCATAAATCCAAGTGCAGCAGATGTATAATGTAAAAAATCTGTTCCATGAGTTATAATTACTCCTTGAATATTAGAATCATTTAAAAGATTTTCACATAGTTTTGCCAATTTTTTCCAGTCCTTAAATCCCATTTCCTCGGAAAATTTCATAAAAGGAGTTTCAACTTTCAAAACATTAACTTTTTCAAACAATTCTGGATAAAACTTAAACAAACTTTCAGGACTATCTAATGGATGTACTCCTCCTGTCTTTGAATCATATTTAGAAGAAATTGTTCCCCCAGTGATAATCATAGCAATGTTTGGTTTTGAAGGATCTTTCTTTATCTCATTCTCTTGATATTTCTCAGCAAACTTCTTCAAGACTTTTAAATCAATTATCTCCTTTTTATTAAAACCAATATTATATCCATTACTTAACTTCAACAAAAGTATTCCTTTATCAGAATCAGGGCTTTCTAATAGAATCCCTTCATAAATAAGCTTAGAAAAATGAACTTCAATCAAATCTCCAGGTTTAGCAGATTCAACTTTAGAAACAACAGCTAAAGCTTCTGATTTTTCCTTTGATCTTTGTTTTAAACTTTTTACCATATTTAATAAAAAGAATTACCAATTAAAAACTTAATGATAATAGGCCCGGAGGGAATCGAACCCCCATTCTTTGGGCCGAAACCAAAAGGTCTATCCATTGACCTACGGGCCTATATTAACAATAAATAAAACCTTAAAACCTTTTTATACTTTGATATTTAACTCTCAACGAGCAAATCAAATAATTTTAAATATCCATTTTATTTTATCTAAACATGACAGAAAAGAAAACAAAAGAAAAAATACAAGAAAAGTCACAAGAAGGTATAACAGTAAAAAAAGACGAAAACTTTTCTGAGTGGTTTACTCAAATTATTGAAAAAGCAGAATTAGTTGATTTAAGATTAGACGTTAAGGGTTTCACTATAATCCGTCCTTGGGCTGCTTTAACAATGGAAAACATGTTTGAATATCTTGAAAAAGAATTACAAAAAAAAGGACATCAACCTACATTCATGCCTTCTGTAATACCTAAAGAAAATCTTATGAAAGAATCAGAACATGTCCAAGGATTTACACCAGAAGTATTTTGGTTAAAAGATATTGGAGACAATAAAGAGCTAGCATTAAGACCCACTTCTGAAACACTTTACACTCCTATGTTTAAACTTTGGGTAAGAGGACATAGAGATTTGCCATTAAAACTATACCAAAGAGGCTCTGTATTCAGAATGGATACTAAAGCAACACGACCACTAATAAGGGGGAGAGAATTTATATGGATTGAGTGTCATGATGCTTTTGCCACAAAAGAAGAAGCAGAAGCCCAAGTTCAAGAAGATATAGATACAACAGAAAAGGTAATGCATCAAATTTATGGTGTACCGTTTTTACCAATGAAAAGACCAGAATGGGATAAATTTGCAGGTGCAGAATACACAGTTGGTTCAGATTGTTTTATGCCAGATGGTAAATTAATACAACAACCATCTACACATCTAATGGGCCAAAAGTTCTCAAAAGCATTTGATGCTACATTCAAAAATAAAGAAGAAAAAGAAGAATATCTTTGGACCACTGCTTACGGTCCTGCAGTATCTAGAATATTAGCTTCAGTAATCGCAACACACGGAGATGATTCAGGAATGATTTTACCTTACGCAATTTCTCCTATACAAGTTATTATAATTCCTATTTTTAATGCAGAAAATAAAAATAATATTCTAAAGAAGTGCAAAGAAATTTATGAAAAATTAGAAAAAGAAAATATAAAAGTCAAGATAGACGAAAGAGATTACAAAAGACCGGGGGAAAAATATCACCTTTGGGAATTAAAGGGAGTTCCATTCAGGATAGAAATAGGGGAAAAAGAACTAAAGAACAATGAAATTATTCTTTTTACAAGAGACACAAAGAAAAAAGAAAAAATAAAGTTAACAGAGTTAAAAAATATCCCAAAATTAGGGGTAGAATTAGATAATAGATTAAGACAAAAAGCAGACAAATTTATGAGTAACAAGATAGTTTCATGCTCAAATAAAAAAGAAATAAAGGAAATTCTTTCATCTGGAAAACTAGCAAGAGTAAATTTCTGTTCAACAGATAAAAGCGGGATAAAATGTGCTGAGATAGTTGAAAAAGAATTTTCAGGAGATGTAAGAGGAACGCTAGCAAACAAAGATGAAAAACCTACAGGAAAATGTTTATTCTGTGGAGCACAAGCAACAAAAGTAGTCTATATTGGAAGAAGTTATTAAAACATATTAAAGAACATCTACAAATAGATAAAACAATCTAGCTAAATTATCTCCCTTATTTTTCCAATTTTATGCAGTTATTAAGCTCATCTTCAAGCTGTATTGTAAGAGCAATCAATTTGCTTAACTCTTGCTCAACTTTCTTTTTTTCCATATCTACATTTTTACCTTTCATCTTACACAAAACAAACATCTTATTAATTCAAGTTTTTCAAATCTAGAAAGAATCTTTCCTCAACCCAATCCAGATTTTAGAACTGAATTAAATTGAGTTCGGTTTAATATTGAAAGTATAAACTAAACACGAACACACGTCCCATATAGAGATATTCATTCTGTTCAATTTATCCTTCATAATAAATTAAATAATAAATACTTTATAAATTTTTATGTTCAATTGGACTCAATGTTTTTTTAATTCTTATAAATACAATATATCCAACTAAAGAAATCAAGACAATAATCGTAAGTATTATCAATACATAAACAAACTTAAACCCATTATCTTTACCACTACCTCCAAAGAAGTCAACAACTGTTTTATTTCCAAGAGAAGTTTCATTAACTCCAGGGCTGTTTGAAGAGTAAATATCCTCATGTATTTCTTTAAATAACATTCTTGAAGTATTAAAGAAAGTAATTGTCAAAACAGATGCCTCCAAGTCATAATAAGTATCATTATTCAAATTAATCTTAATACTCTTACTCAAGCTAACAGAATAGTTGGTAGAATTAATAGAAAAATTAATTATCCCAGTAAATTTATTTATATCTTTTATATCTGCAAAATATTGCCCTTTTTGAGATAAATTAAGCTTAATTAAATATCCTTTTGAAATAGGTGTTTCGTACCCTTCTTGAATTTGTGGATAAGATGGGTTAAGAATAACTTGTTCATCTTCTGATCCTCCGCCTCCTCCACTTCCAGAATTTTCGTCTTCTTCCTCCTCTTCTTCTGTCTTTAAGGTATAAACTCTTGTGGAATTATCATTCCCAGAAAAATCATTAAAATACCATTTATACCCCACAACTTTATTCAAACTAGAATTAAGAGTTTTTATTGTATCAGCTAGATAAGGAGTAGATGTGAAGTTTATTACACTATCATTAATCCACGTACCTGTATTATTTGTTGAAAAGATATATTGACCGGTTGAATGCAATCTATAATTATCAGAGATATTTACTCTAAATCTACATATTTCTCCAGCAATGGTGTTATTATGTGAAACTAAATTATAAGAAGGTGCAATTAAGTCTTCTAACCTAAGCGTCCTTGGGCCATAATCTTGCCCATATCCTGCCCATTTGTCAATCCAATTGGTAGAATTTATGGGATATTCTTCTCCATCATCTCCCCATCCATTGCTGTTAGAATCGTAGACTCTTCTATAGAAGATATTAAAATATTCGTTTCCTTGTGCATTTCCTAAAACAGTTGTATTAAATTTATTACTAAAATTACTATTATTTACATAATATCCTCCAGTTTCTGTGAAATTATTCCAATAAAATGAATTATTATAAGCTATATCAGAGATTCTCAAAAGAGAATTATTAACATTTCCAGTAGAAGATAAAAGGGTATTATTAAAAAATAAATTTTCTTCTCCACTCTCAAAATAAACTGAATCATTATCAGTTGAATTAAATCTAGAACGACTTATATTATTATTAGATCCGGAAACTTTCAAACTCTCACCAAGTTCAGAAGATATATCTAAATCAGATAAATAATTAAAACTTGAATTAATCACAATCCCTGCTCCATAATTAGAAATTATATCCAAATTAGAAAAGTTGTGATTATTAGAATTATACTCTAAATATATTGCATAATATTCTGCATCAAGATTTGAATTTGTAATATTATTATAAGAACTAAAACTACTATATATTCCATGCCCATCATATCCTGAATTAATTATAGTATTATTGTATATTAAAGTATAATTTGAGATATAAATAGAAACCCCATCAGAAATATCTCCTAAGGTATTAATGCTATTATTATATAATCTTACATTAGTAGAATTATAAATAAGAATGCCATGAGTATAATTTTCTTCTTCTCCAAAGAGGCTACAATCCCGAATACTAATATTATTCCTGTTAGTTATATTTATACCATACCCAAATTCACTTTGAGAATAATTTATCCAATATCCATTACAATCCAAGGTTACATTTTCAGCTGTAACAGTGAAGCAAGTTCCATTAGAACTTACATTC
>DAHVOT010000039.1 GCA_027318675.1 archaeon
AATAGGAATTCTATAAAATATACCCCTTTACTTAGAAAAGCAAACATCTCAACATCAAAATTTAATGAATATTACAGTGAATTAATAGAAAAGAACTTTGTCATAGAAACAAAATCAAATTCAGGAGAAAAAAGAATATCTTTGACCTCAAAGGGATTTAATTTTCTAGAGAAATACAAAACAATAATTAATTTTATTGAAGAATTTGAATTATGAAAAACTATAAAATGAAGAAATTATCTTCCTCCACCCCCTCCCCCACCTACTCCTCCGCCTCCAGCACCGCCAAATCCTCCGCTTCCCCCAACACCCCCTGCTCCTGCAGAACTAGAGAAGGCAGAACCAAAAAAAGAACCGCTCGTTATTCCATTATAAATCTCAGTTTGCTGTTCATTAATTAAATGATTTACCTTAAGCTCTTTGATAACTTTATCAGGAACACCTAATGCTGTTGCATAAATAAGATATTCATTCCATATTACAACTGTCTTGTGTGTTGCAGTTTTTATCGAAAAAGAGTTCTTAAGATACTTCTTAAATGCTCTCCACTTTTGATATTCAATATAATACTTACCATTAAATCTTAAAAATAAAATGTTATTAACAGAGAGGATTATTACAAAAATAAGCATAAAAAAGTAAGAAATCAACATAATACCTGAAAATATATTAAATTTCATTAATAAAAATAAAATCAAGAAGATTGCAACAATAAAAAATGGATAAATAAACTTTTCAGAAGAATCGTCAATATATTTTTTCCCTTTATTTTTAATATCCTCTTTTAAATCTTTATAATGAACAAACAACAATTTGCTTATACTATATTGATAATAAATACTATTTGTGAATCCTTTTAAGTTAAAATACTCTCCATCAAGATATTTTTTATCTTTGTCTCTTCGAATATTCAGATAAATAAAATCTAAAATATCATAAATCTTTTTTTCAACTTCATCACCCTTAAATTTATTTAATTTAATAAAGATATCTTTACCTTTTTCTTTTATTTCAATTATCTTATTATTATAAAACTTCAAAAGCACAGAAGAAAACAAATTCTTATCTAATCTAGATAAAGGAGGATTAAAGTAAGCTGCAACTTCCCACGCATTACGCTTACTTGGAAATTCACTTACCTCTTTAGGAATACTTCCATAAACTCTTTCTTTACCAGTAAAAAACCATAATCCAAAGACTAAAAGACCAGGCAAAATAGAGAACAAGATTTTCCAGAACATCAATCCAGAATCAAATTCAAAATCATCTAACTCAATTATATTAAACCACTTAATATCTCCATTATAAGGGATATACAAAATAACATTTTCATTTGAATAGTATCTATTTTTCTTTACAACATCACCTTGAACAATAAAATTCCCCTTGTTTAAGTTTACATGATTTCCAGGAGAATAAGCAACAAATTTAATATAATATTCTCCATCAACTAAAAATAAATTCTCTGCATGAACTTCATATTCTGAATTAATAATGTAATCTTCTCCTTTGAAAAAACCAAGAGCGCTTCCAAAAGTACATCCATATTCATTATTCTCTGTATAAGCATAATTTTCAGGATAAGCCTTTCCATGATACTCTTTAAAATAATAATTTCCATTAGAACATTCTATCTCTTTAATAAGAATATAATTTTTTGAGATGATATCAGAATTATCAAAAGAATAAATTTCACTTGTAAAACTTCTATATAAAGTATGATAATCTTTATCTGGTTTAAAATGCAGTTCTTCTTTAATATTCTGTCCGTCAACTACAATTTTAGAAGAATAAAAATTAAAATTAGAATTTCCTCCTAAAATTAAAATACCTAAACCAAATAAAACAAGAAAAAAAGCGATTATTAAAACAATGGGTAATTCTGGATTTACACTAACTCCTTTAAATTTTGCCATATTTTGTTTATTTAATTTTATTTTCTTTGAACTATAACATTCTTCTTAGTTATTTTTTCCAAAGTAACTGTCTTTTCCTTTCCTGTAATCATATCTTTAACCTTAAACTTCTTACTTTTAACTTCCTGAGCTCCAACAAATATAACTTGTTTGATATTCCAGGAATTTGCGTATTCAAGTGCCTTTGAAGGCTTACCATAATAAATCGAAACAAAATCTCCTCTTTGCCTAAGCATTTCAGCAATTTTGATTGCTTGTTTATCTTCATCCAAAGAAACAACAAGAACACTATTTCTGCTAAAACTAAATTCTGCAAGCATAGCAAGTCTATCTAAACCAAAACTTATTCCAGTACATTGAACACCATTAAATTCATAACTTCCTCCTCCACAAATAGTTTCTTTCATCTTATCAGTCTTTATTTCAAATACAGTTCCATTATAATAACTCAAACCTCTTGCAAGAGAAGGAGAGAATTTTGCCTCAACCTTATATAATGCTAAATAATCCTGAAATTCCTTAATCTCTTTATAGCATTCATATTTGGAAAAATAATTCTCTGATTTCTTAAAAATTTCAAGTACTTTCTCTGCATTATACTTCTTAAGATTTTCTTTAATCTCGGCTTCAGAGAGTTTATCTAATTTATCTATTTCCTTTATAACATTTATTTTATCTTTTTCACTAATTCCTTCTTTATCTAAAACCTCATTAAGAAGTTTCCTATTATTAAAATAAACAACAGATTTTATCCCAATCCTATTCAACGCCTCTTTCGCAAGAGCTAAAATATCTACCTCATCACGTATTTTACTTCCAACAATATCCACATCACACTGAACAAATTGTCTAAACCTGTTTGCTGTAACTGGCTCATCCCTAAAAACCTCTCCTATTTGATATCTCCTATAAGGTAATTTTTTTCCTTGCATCAATCTTTTTAATTGAAAAGTAAATTCATATCTTAAAGCTAAATCTCTTTCACCCTTATCCTTTAACTTGAAAATATCACTTACAGCTTCATCCTGCTTATTCTCACCCTGAACAAATTCACGGTACTCAATTAAAGGAGTTTCTG
Source organism: archaeon (assembly GCA_027318675.1). Lineage (GTDB taxonomy): Archaea > Nanobdellota > Nanobdellia > Pacearchaeales > GW2011-AR1 > MWBV01. Next base: position 2,995 of record DAHVOT010000039.1, read on the forward strand.
CAGGTTCAAAGCCATATTTTTCAAAAGTATCCACTAAGATTTTCCTTATTTCAGCTCTTTTACGAGCTTCTTCTCCTGTGTAATCCTTAAATCCTTTAACTGTTTCATTTGTCATTTTTACTTTCTCCTATTTAGATGGTCTTCTTTAGCTTTTTTCTTTTGAAATTCTATCTTTTTTATGAAAGATTCTTTATCTAATTTTTTCAAAAGTTTTCTAACTTTAGCCATTATTCTTTTAACTTTTCTTTCTATTAAACCTTTTCCATCACCGTGTTCTAAGTCTCTTATCCTCCAAACAAGAACTCTACCCTTAAATGTAGTGTAAAACAACTCTTTAGGGACATTATCAGCAACAATAACAACTAAATCTGTTTTTTTAAGTAACTCTATCTCCAAACTCTTAGGTTTTCCAGAGATATCTAAACCACATTTTTTAGCAATAGCAACCTCAGTTCTATTAAGAGGATAATCTCCTTTAATAACTCCTCTACTGAATGCTTTAATGTTATTGTTTATATTTATTTGATTAAAATATGCCTCAGCAACTCTGCTTCTAAACCTGTTATATTTGCAAACAAAAAGTATGTTCATTTTAATTTTTTACAGATTGTTCTGTCATATTTATTTTCTTTAATTCCAATACTTCTCCAAAGCTTGTATGCCTTAGATTGATTATTTGAAGTTCCATAAAAATATTTGAAACCTTTTTTCTTGTAAACATCCATTATCCTCAAAAGGGCTTTTTTAGCTATGCCTCTACCTCTATATTCTTTCTTAACAGCAATATCTTCTCCAAAACAAAATCTTCCAGGATACCAGTAATTAGGATTAACAATAACAAATCCAACTATTTTTTTATCGTATATAATTTTCCAAATATCGCAATATCTTGAGAATAATTTTATTTTCTTAAGAGCAACATTAAATGTCCAAGGTTCATTATAAGGAGGCTCAGAAAAACCTTCACCATAAATTTTAGCAATTTTACTGTAATCCCATCTTCTAGCCTTTTTTAGTTCAAAATCCACACTTTCTCCTCTTTTCATAATTTAATCAAGAAATATTCATATAAAAACCTTACACTCTGCAAAAATCAAAGTAATCCTTCTTTTATCAAATCGTCCCAGGATTCTTCTCCAAGAACAACTAATGCTTCTTTAAAGGTTATTATAGGTTTTCTATATCTTGCAAAATCATCTATTGCAATTCTTGGACAAGCTAATTCCACAAATGCATCAATATTATAAAAATTAATAAGTTTATCTGGAGAAAATTCATTCATAGTTATTAAAACCACTTGCTTTCCAGATTTCTCTAATTTTTCTTTTATTAGTTTATATGAACCAAATTGCTGTCCTTGCTTTACACCAATTATAATTCCGATCTTCTTAGATTCTTTAAACTTTTCAACAGATAATATTCTCTGCTTAAGTATTTTATCTTTAACTTCATTCATATTCTTAACTTCATTATTGTAAACATCAATTAAAAAAACAGGTTTATTTACTGCTAAAGCTGCACCAAGAGAATGAAAATTATTCCCCACAACAATAAAACATTCAACTTTATTCTGAATCTCCTTTAATCCAAAATACTGACAACCTACAATCTGTCCTTCACTTGAAACATTCCCTTTCTTTTTTGAAACAATCACTTTCTTTCCATTATTTTCATAAAATGTAACAATATTTTTCAAATCCTGTATATGCTGAACTGAACAACTCAACCCAAGACTCTTAAATGATTTTAATTCATTAAGTGATTTCTTAAGCAAAGGCTCCAAGTCTAATTCATCTTTTATTGGAATATAGATAACAGGAAAATCAATTTTCATAAATTCAGAATGTCCAAAATGAACTATTAAATCTGCTTTAACTGATTTAGCTTCTTCTACTGCCACAGAACAACCCCCCCAACAAGTTTCTCCTGAGAATACAACTTCAATCTTTAATTCCTTAAAAAACTCCAGCAACTCAAAAGAATTTTGTTTTACACCTTCAGGTAGCTGAACTAAAACTCTTTTAGGTTTTATTTTTTTAAGCTCATTTTTCAGTTTTTCAGTCTCAAAATTAAATGCCATATAGAGATTATTGCTTACCTAACCAATCATAAGCAGATTTAGCTGCAATTGCACCTTGAGAAGCAGCAACCACAACCTGTTTTAATTTAGTATGTGTAACATCTCCTGCAGCATACACCCCATCTACAGAAGTTTTCATATTTTCATCAACTTCAATAAATTTTTCCTCATTCATCTTAATACTAAGATATTTTGTAAACTCTGCAAGGGGAGTAGAACCTATTTCAATGAAAATCCCATCAACTTTGAGAAAATCATTTTTACCTTTACAAGAAATCTTCAATCCTTCTACTTTATTATCTCCAGAAATTTCAAGAGGAATAGAATTGTAAAATATTTCAACATTTTCTTTTTTCTTAAGTCTTTCTTCACTTACATTTTCACACCTTAATTTTTCCCCCCTATAGATTAGATAAACTTTCTTAGCTATATCTGACAAAGTAAGAGCAGAAGTAGCTGCACAATCGCTTCCTCCTATAACTGCAACATCTTTATTTTTAAAGAAAAATGAGTCACAAGTTGCACAATAACTAACCCCTTTACCCAAAAATTCTGTTTCTCCAGGTATTTTGAGTTTCTTCCTTTCAGTCCCTGCAGCTATAATTACAGCTTTACATTTAATATCCTGTTTTTTTGTTTTAATAATAAATTCTTTACTTTCTCCTTTATCTTTGTTATTTTCAATAGAAACAGCTTCTTCAAGTATAAAATCAACGGAATATTCTTTAACTTGTTCATAAAATTTCTTCATTAATTCAGGACCAGAACCGCTGAAACCAGGCCAATTTTCAATCCTAAGCACAGAATTTACAGTCCCACCTATATCTTTAGATATAATTCCAACATTCAACCCATTTCTTGCAGAATACAATGCAGCAGTTAAACCTGCAGGACCAGCACCAACTATAATTATATCATAAATCTTCTTATCTTCTTTACTAACTTTTTTATTTTCTTTTTTCATTTTAATTTACCCCATTTAATCAGAAAGACTATTAATAAAATTATCGAAAGTATAACAATAAAGTAGATTATTTCTAAAAACCATCTCCTAGCTTTTTCACAAGATTGCTCTATCAAAGGCTTATCCTTTTCTGTTTCACAACTATTTAAATCTAGACAATTACGTGTTTGTTTTTCATTCAAACATTCTCCCCATTCATCACATTCCCAATTTTCTATACAATTATTTACCTCTGAAAGAATCTCTTGTTTTATTTCAATAGGCTCATTAATACTCATTATAGTAATATTTGCTTTTGCAGAATCTCCATAACCATTAATCTTATTGAGAATTACAGATATATTATACCAATTAGGAGTAAAAGAGAATTTTTTAGTATCTCCAATAAATAAAGTTGCTTGTTGTAAAACAGAACTAACATTTATTTCAACAAAATCAGATTTTATTTTATCAATAGTCATAATATGTCTT
>DAHVOT010000003.1 GCA_027318675.1 archaeon
CTACACTACTTACCCTAAAGCAAACAGTTTTGCAGATGGAACATTTTTAGTTCAGTTCAAAGAAGCTAATCCAAAGAAAGTTACATTATATTATGGAACTGACAAAGCTAATGTGGATTTAAAGAAATGTTATTATGCTATGAGTAAACAGAATTGTGAAGTTGAAGTTGATTTAAAGAAATATCATGGGCAAACAATAGGATATTACTTTGAAATAGAAGATATTGCAGGCAATAAATACAGTTCAAGAAACACTCTTGTTAAAGTAGACACAAAGGCTCCTGTAGTTAATAATCCAAATTCATTTTTCAAAATAACAAACAATAGATATGTTGAATTTAATATAAGTGTAAATGAAGAAAATCTATACAAGATAACTTCAACAAACATGAATAATCCAAGAGCCTCTGCAACAACAATGTGTACAAGATTAACTAACGGTTATTGTTATAAAAAACAATCATTTACTAAAGGAAATTATTCATTATCAATAGAAATATCAGACAAAGCAGGACATATAATTGCAGTCCCTGCGACATTCACTATTAACTATTAACTTAACTAGTATTAAGTGTATTTGAGAAAGTGAATAAGTTTGAAGGGGTGAAAAAATGAGTGTAAAAAATGGTGCAAAAAGGGAACAAAAAAAGGGCATGGAAAACATTAGTCTTAACTGTTGTTAGTGTTTTTGCATTAATATTCATCTTAAACTTTACAAGTGCAATTGTTTCTGGATGTAATCTTGAAATAACCAAATGTGCAGATAAAACAAATGTTAAGCCAGGAGATGTTGTTCTTTACACATTGAAATATGAAAACAAAGGAACAGGTGTATGTACTGGTGGAGGAGTTGAGATAAAAGATGTCTTGGATATGAACTTACAGTATCTTAATTACACAACACATCTAATAAATGATACAGATTCTGAAGGCATAAGTTTTGGACATGAAGCTCATAGTCTAGTTGGATTCAATGAATTAACAAACACTTTAACCTGGAATGCTCATGTTGTTTCTCCAGGAGAAATTGGAAGAATTTTATTAAGAGTTAAAATTTTAGAACCAGAAACATGCGGAGATTTTGAAATACCTAATTATTTCAAGGCATGGAGTAATGAAGAATCCTGGAAAACAAGCAATACTTACAAATTACTTGTGGATTATGATTGCCCAAGATGTGGAGATGGAAAAATAAATCAAGCAAATGAAACTTGTGATGATGGAAATTTAAATAATAATGATGGGTGTTCAGATAAATGTAAACTTGAATTCTGCGGAGATGGAATAAAACAATCAGGAGAAGAATGTGATGATAAAAATAATGTAAATGGAGATGGATGTTCAGCGCAATGCACAATTGAAGAAGAAGAACATTATTGCGGGGACGGAATAATAGATGAAGGAGAAGAATGTGATGATAAAAATAATGTAAATGGAGATGGATGTTCAGCTGAGTGTGAGACTGAATTTGAAGAATGTCAATATAATATTTCTATAAGAAAAAATTATGCAAATTCTTTTGGAACAGGAATTGCAATAAACAGCAGCGACACTTTTAATTGGGTTTCAGGAAATCCTGCTCCTTTAAGTAAAGGAATACACAAGATTAGATATTATGTTGATAATCTAGAAGAAGAAAACAACAATGCAAGTATAACTGTAAGATTAGATTCAAATATTATAACAAGCTATTATTATGATGTTGATGTTTATCATTTCAAGACTTTGAATTTAGATACTTCAAATTTAGAATGTAATTCACTACATAATATTTCAGTATTGGTTGTAAGCGAGAAGAATGGAATATGCGCTGAGGATAATGCATGCGATAATTATGCTTCTAGAACAATAAAGATTGACTGTGAAGAAGAACACTATTGTGGAGATGGAATAATAGATGAAGGAGAAGAATGTGATTTAGGAAGTTTAAATAATGGAAAAATTTGTGTGGCTCCCTATGATGGAACATGCACTTATTGTTCAGACAAATGTGAAGAAATAACCTTAAGTGATGGATATTGCGGAGATGGAATAATTCAGAAACCCCAAGAAGAATGTGATGATGGAAATGATGATAATGGAGATGGATGTTCTTCAACTTGTCAGGAAGAAGAACAAGAAGAATGTATAGAAGATTTATCTGTAAGGTATTCTTATTTGAATTCCTATGGAACAGGAATTGCATTAGGATATGAAAATGGAACTTGGATTTCTTCAGTAACTCCAACAATCCCTAAAGGAATGTATAAAGTAAGATATTATATTGATAACAATGTTATAAACACAACAAATAATGCCAGTATAAATTTTGAAGTCGGTTCAATTGTTCTTGCAGATTATAATTATTTAATAAGCAAGTTCCATTCCAAGACACTAATACTTAATACAAACCTATTACAATGTAATACAAGATATACTCTATCTTTAGATGTTGTAAGTCAGCATAATCCTCTTTGTACTGAAGACAATGATGAAGACAATGATGCAAGCAGAAGCTTTTATTTAATATGTACAGAAGAACCAAGATGCGGAGATGGAAATATTGATGCAGGAGAAGAATGTGATGACGGCAACACAGATAATAATGATGGATGTTCTGCTGAATGTCAAATTGAACAAGAACCTCCAAGATGTGGGGATGGAATTGTGAATCAAATAACAGAACAATGTGATGACAATAACAATGTAAATAATGATGGATGCTCTTCAATTTGCAAACTTGAATTTTGTGGAGATGGAATAAAACAATCAGGAGAAGAATGTGATGATGGAAATCTGGTTAATGGAGATAAATGTTCAAGTGAATGTGAAATAGAACATGAATTACCTAGATGTGGAGATGGAATTTTAAATCAAGCAAATGAGACTTGTGACGACGGTAATTTAGATAATAATGATGGATGCTCTTCAATTTGTAAAATAGAATATTGCGGAGACGGAATAAAACAAACAACTGAGCAATGTGATGATGCAGATAATGATAATTTTGATTCATGTAGAAATAATTGCGTTCTTTCTTATTGTGGAGATGGTATAAAAGATAAAATAGAATATTGCGACGACGGAAATAAAATTTCTGGAGATGGATGCTCAAAGACATGCAGATTTGAATGTCCAAATGGAATATGCACACCTAATGTAACTATTGAATTGTTTCCTCCAATAGTTTGGCAGTGCGATAACAGGATAGTTTACGACGATGCTACAAGACCAGGTAGAATAACTCTAGATGGTGAAGAAATGACTGAGAGAATAAACAATTATGCTTTTGAAGGGGAACAAATCAAATGGAAAGTCCTTGTAATGGACAAGAACGGTATTGACAAAGTTAAAGATGTTTATGTTACTGTAGATGAAAATATTGAGGCTAATTGTAAAAGATTATATGGTAACCAGATGGATCCTACATGTAATGCAAGAATCCTCGAGGAGAAATTAACAAGTTTCAATTCAAAAACAATGGCATATTATGAATGTACTTTAACTGTTGAAACCTCTGATTCAATGTATGGACAGTCTGAAATAACTGTTGAAGCAGAAGATTTGAGTGGAGAAAAAGGGCAGATGGATGAAACAGAGGTATGGTTCCTTAATCCTATTGTATCCTTAAATGTTGAGGGAGGAGTTATGTTCAACCAATTAATACCAGGAACAATGGAATATTCAATGCCAGTTATACTTACAAATGATGCAGACAAAGATTCTGGAGTATTATTAGATGTATTTGTATCTGGAACAAATTTTTATGATTCTTCAAGTTCAGGAGCTAAATGTCCAACTACAAATCAATTAAACTTGAAAAATTTCGCATATTATGCTGTCAACGGAGAATATTCCACCGTCGAGGATATGGAAGTTGGAAGAACTTGTGACGACGAGGGATATTGTGGTGTAAACTATGGTTTAGAGTTCCATAATCCTTATAAATTCTACAATAGGAATGAAATACTACAGGTGCAAAAAGTGGGTCCGTATTACACTGGAAACTTACTTTCGCCTGGATCAGATATGACACTCACATTCAGAGTAAATGTCCCTGAACCTTGCAATGGCAACTTCAACTCAGGAAATATTTATTTCTGGGCTGAGGCAGTTTAACGGGATTTAGAAAATCCTACGATGGCAAAAAAGAAAAAATAAAACAAAAAAAGAAAATGAAAACAACAAACAACAAAACAAAGGGAATGATGTTAGCATTCTTTGTATTAACACTTAGTATGTTTACTTTTGCAAGTGCATCTTTAATTTATAATGATGCTACAAAATATTCAACTTCATCTCACACTTATGATATCCCAGATTCTTCTGTTGGATATGCAACAATTAATGTTAAGGGAGCAGACCAAAATCAATATGCAACTTTAACTTTTAATTATCAAAGTGGAACAAAGTATACTACTCCATTTCAAAATGCTATTTACACCGAATGGTTGCAAATGACTTTTGTTAATCCTAACACTAATTTACAAGTTACAAGTATAACATTAAATGGTGGTAATGCAATATACACAAAAGAATTTTATGCTTATAGCGATGTATTAAGCAACGGTGGAAGTGGAGAGAATGGAGAAGGAAGTGTTTCATGTCCAACTGACACAAAGAAATGTGCAGATGGTTCATATGTTACAAGAAATCCTTCGTTAAATTGTGCATTCAATTTCTGCCCTGAAGAAAAATTCTGCGGAGATGGAAATATTGGAGAAGGTGAAGAATGTGATGCAGGTGAAAACAATGGAATAATATGTTCTGCAGGTTATGGTTCTTCATGTACTTATTGTTCGAGTCAATGTGAAACAACAAGGGTGGTTGGAGAATATTGTGGAGATGGAATGTTAAATTCAATGTATGAAAGATGCGATGATGGTAACAGTATAAACAATGATAAATGTACAAACGAATGTAAAAAAGCATTTGAAGTTATTGTTGAAGACTTTGAACCATTAGTCTGGCAGTGTGATAGTAGAGTTGTTTATGATGATGCAACTGAACCAGGAAGATTATCTATGGATGGTCAACCAATGATTGAAAGAATAAACAATTATGCTTTTGAAGGGGAACAGATAAAATGGAGAGTTCTTGTTATGGATAAAAATGGAATTGAAAAAGTCAAGGATGTTTATGTAACTGTTGATGGAAATATGGAAGCAACCTGTGATAGATTAGATGGATATACTTACACCCCAAATAATAATATTGTTGGTGAAATCTCTTTGTTTAATTCAGTTGGAGGTTCTATAGGTCTTGGAGATGGAGAAAATGAAAATCCAACTAATGAAGAACCTCAGATAATAAATACAAATATGCTTGACCCTTCATGTAATGCAAGAATATTAGAAGAAAAACTTACAACATTCAATGAAGAGACAATGGCTTACTATGAATGTACTTTAACTGTAGAAACCTTTGAATCAATGCAGGGAGAAGTTGAAGTATTAGTTGAGGCTGAAGATTTAGATGGTATTCTTGGAAAAATGAAGGAAGTTGAATATTGGTGGTTTAATCCAGTTATACAACTTTCAATTGATGGAGAAGCAGCATTTGACGAAGTTAGGCCTGGAACAAGTGCATATTCACAAAGAGTGATAATAGGAAATGATGCTGAATACGGTTCAGGAGTTTTATTGGATATGTTTATATCAGGAACAGACTTTTATGATTCATCAAGCTCAGGAGCTAAATGTCCAAATACAAACAAGTTGGATTTAAGCAATTTCGGATATTATGCTACAAATGGGGCTTACTCTACAAAGCAAGATATGGAAGTTGGAAGAACTTGTGATGCTGAGGGGTATTGTAGTTTGAATTATGGAATAGGATTTAATGATCCATTAAAATTCTATGATAGAAATGAAATAATACAAGCAAACGAGAATTATGGATATTATTTTGCTAATATTCTTTCTCCTGGAGCAGAAATGACTTTAATATTCAGATTGAATTTACCTGAACCTTGTAATGGAGACTTTGATCAAGGCCAGATTTACTTCTGGGGTGAAGCCATATAATTAAAAGTTGGATAAATTTAGTTTTATTAAAAATAGTAATATTTATATAACAATTTTGATTAAATTTAATGTATAAAAGAGAGGAAAATGGCAAAACAAAAAAAAGAGAGTGAAAAGAAGTTTACATTTAGTAGTTTATTCCAGAAAAGTGTTGATGATTATAAAAGTAATTTTAAACCAATATTAAAGCTTGTTTTAATTTTCTCTGGTATACTACTTTTAGTTTCAATGTTATTTCAGGTAATTTCTTATATATCTAATGAAACTGTTTTTCAAATAGCTTCTAATCCTGATTTAATTGAACAATACAATACAGGGCTAATAACTTTCCCATTGTATTATTCTATTAGCAATGTTATTTTAAGCTTAATCTCTTTTTTCCTTACTCTATTTGTAAGTGCAAGTTTAATTTCAGTTTCAGTTAAAAAATCTAAATTTTCATATAAAGACCTTTTTGAGAGAGGCAAATCAAAATACTGGAAATACTTTGGTCTTTCAATTGTAACAGGAATATTCATTTTACTTTTAACTCTTTTATTAATAATACCTGGTATAATCTTTGGGGTTTACTGGGCTTTTGTAGCTTATGTATTCTTTGATAAAGATAAGAAAATAATGGATTCTCTTAAAGAAAGCAGAAAGATTGTAAAGGGAAGATGGTGGAAGACATTTGGGTATATTTTGCTTTTCGGACTTATCAGTCTTCTTATAATGATTGTGGCTTCAGTTGTTGAGTTGCCAACTTACTTGATAATGATGGCTAACATCTTTTCCTCTACAGATATCTCTCTAGCAGTTCTTATTATTTCATCAGTTACAAGCATGATTTATCAATTTTTAGTTGCATTAGTTATTTCTCCTTTATTCATACTTTTCCTTAAGAACTTTTATTTGGAGATGAAGAAAGGAGTTAAAGAAAGCCCTGAAAAGAAACTGAAAGAAACAAAGAAAAAAGTTAAACCTTCTAAAAAAGGCAAAAAAAGATAAATTCATTAAAAAAAAGTAATAACAAATAATAACTTTCTCGACGACAATAATCTTTAAATAGTGTCTTCATTCTAAAGTGTCACATGATAGATAAAAAAACACTGGTGTTTGCATTTGCAATTGTAGTTTTAATGACAGGAATCATGATGGTTTCTGCAGTTACTGGTTCTATTGGAAATGGAAAGATGGTATTATATCCAGAAGTTAATGGGTGGACAAACACAGTCATACCAAAAACAATACTTGTAAACAATGTTAATGATATACCTGTAAATATAACTCTTAAATTAGATTCAAATGCTTCTGATTTTATTGAATTAGTTGATGAAACATTTATTCTTGAAGCAGGTGAGAGTAAAAAAGCTGAAATTGTAATAAAAGTAAAGAAAGAAGGAACTTATGAAGGAAGGGTTAATGTTTTCTTTAAACCAGTTGAAGGAAACGAAGCAGGAGTTGTTTTATCTTCAACAATTGTAGTTATTGCAAAGAAAGACACTGGATATGAAGAAGAGGAAGAAGACCCAGAGCAAGGAAATGAAGAGGTTATAAATCCTGAGAACCCTGGAGAACAGACAAAACCTTCAAAATTAATCAAAGTTTGGGGAATAAGCACATTAATCTTGGTTGTTGTATTATTAATATTACTTTACATTTGGGGTAAGAAGAGGAAAAAAAGTAAAAGAAGAACAAAAAGAAAATAAGAATGAAAAATAAAAAAAATAAAATCCTCTTGAACCTCGTAGTAGTATTCTTAATGTTTATAACAATAGGAAGTGTTGCAGCGAAAGATATTGCATATATAACTAGAGGTACAAGTTATACTGATCCTGCAGTAATTCAAATATTAAATGACGAAGGATATACTTATGATGTTATTTACCAGAATGATTTAGCTTCAACTGACTTTTCAGATTATAGTGTAATAGTTGTAGGGGAGGGTGTTTTTAATAATCCTTCACTTATTCCTGTAAACCAAAAGAATTCAGTTATATTTAACAGCTATCACCTTGAAACATGGGGATGGACAGGAAGAAGTGTTTCAACAAAAGCTTCAAATTACCCAAGTGAAATATATGTTCAAGATTTTGAAAGTTTGATAACTCAAGATGTTCCAGATACTTTCGTACCTTATTATACAGATGGAATTATGATTTCTTACAGATTAAAGTACATTTCAAGATTTTATGATGCTCCTGGACTTGAAACAATTGTTGCAGATGGAAAAAATTACTTTAATGGAGCAATTGTTGCATCAATAAGTAATGGTTCAGAGTTAAGAGGAGGGCAAATTTCAAATGCAAGAGGAGTATTCATTGGTTTTACAGAAACTAATCTTTTAACTCCAGATGCAAAAGAGATAATTTATAATTCAATTGAGTGGGCAATGGGAGGAGAAGATAGAGATGGTGATGGTTTCTTTATGGATCAGGATTGTAATGATAGAGATGCAAGTATAAATCCAAATGCAGAAGAAATAGAATATGATGGTATTGATCAGGATTGTGATGGAAGTGATTTAAATGATTTGGATGGAGATGGATTTATTGCAGAAATTGTTGGAGGAGATGACTGCGATGATGAGGATATTCTTGTTAATCCTGGTTCAATTGACCCATATATGAATTGTGTTAATGATGCTCCTATAATAGAGCCAATATACAGAATAATCATCTATGAAAATGAAACAGTAGATTTGTATGTTGATGCATATGATGCTGAAGAAGATGAATTTACATACGAAATAAATGATTCTAGATTTATACAGGATGATGAAGATGAAAGTCATTTCACTTGGCAAACAGGATATGAAGATGAAGGAGATTATAGTTTCTTTGTTATAACAAGTGACGGAGAATTAACTGCAAGTAAGAAATTCAGTGTTAAAGTTCTTAATAGAAATAAAGCCCCTGAATTAGTTATGGATATACCTAAGCAAGAATGGGATGAAGATACAACCCATACATTGAATCTTACAGAGTATTTTTATGATTTAGATGGAGATAAATTGTATTATTTGTTTTCAGAAAGTTCTGATAGTTCAAATATTATTCTTAAGAAAATAGAAAGCGGGGTAGCATACTTTGAATCTAAAGAAGATTGGGCTGGAGAGGATTGGATAATATTTAGAGTTGCTGATTGGCTTAACATGGCATATAGCAATAATATTACATTAAGGGTTCTTCCTGTAAATGATGTTCCTAAACTTCTTGAAGATATTAAAACAATAGAGATGGATGAAGATGGGATGTATGAATTAGTTTTAGAAGAGTTAGTTTATGATCCAGATAGTGAATTAGAATATTCTTTTGAGAATACTTCCCATATAACTCTTGAGTTAAGTGAAGATTCTACTTCAATATTGATTACTCCTGAAGAAAACTGGTATGGTGAAGAAGAAGTTGAGATTAGAATAGATGATGAAGAATTTGAAGTTAGTTTGAATTTTACTATAAAAGTTAATTCAGTTAATGATGCTCCTTTAATAGAGGATGTAGAAGAACAGTTTGCACTTGCTGGAGGAGTAATAGGCTTTAGTGTGTTTGCAAGTGATGCTGAAGGAGAGGAGTTTGAATTTTCAATAAATGATGCAAGGTTTGTACAAGATGAAAATAATTTTGAGTGGCAGACAACTGAAGAAGACTTTGGAGTGTATGAATTTTTAATAAGTGCCTATGATGGAGAAGTTTATGGATATAAAACAGTAAAAATAACTGTAATGCAAAAAGTTGTTATAAATGAAATTGTAACAGGAAGTGAAGGGTGGGTTGAAGTGTATAATCCAGAAGAAATTCCATTCAGTATGGCTAATTGTACTCTTTCAAATGGAGTTGAAGAACTTGAAATGTACGGAACATTAAACAACAAAGGATTTGCTGCATTTGGATGGAATGCATTAGAAGATACTGGATATATTGAATTAACATGCAACAATATACTTGTAAATAGAGTTGAATATGAAGATTTTAATGAAGAATATAATTCACTTGCAAGAATACCTGATGGCTCAGAGACTTGGGAAATATTAGATTATCCAACTAGAGGAGTTTCTAATTTAGATGATGTAACAAAACCTGAAGTTGAGCTCGATTCTCCTGTTGAAGGCACACTTTTCACAGAGGACAGAGAAGTATTGTTTGAGTTTTATGTCATAGACAATATGGATGAAGAAATTGAATGCAGTATTATTGCAAATGATAAAGTTCTTGAAACAGCTGAATTTGAAAATAACACTCTTGGAAGCTTTTACATTGATTATCTTCAAGATGGAGTATACAATTGGAATATTGAATGTAATGACGGTTCCAACACAAATAAAGCTTCAGAAGACTGGATGATTAATATAAGTGCTCCTGATAATCCTGTATTAAATAAAATAGGAAATAAGGTTACAAGTGAAAACAGTGAGCTCAAATTTACAGTAAGTGCAACAGACCAGGATAAGGATCCTGTAGCTTTATCTGTTAAAAAATTACCTGAAGGAGCAAGCTTTGTAGATAATGGAAATGGTAAAGGGACATTTATCTGGAAACCAAATTACAATCAATCTGGTTCACATAAAGTTGAATTTATTGCAGAAGATAATACAGGATTAAAAGATTCTGAAGAAATTACAATATTAGTTGGAAATACAAAAGAACCTCCTAAGTTCTCTGATGCTGAAGCATGTAGTATTAAAAATAATTCAATTGAAATAACAATAAAGGAACCAGATGAAGGAGATGATTTTGAAATAGGAGAAACAATAGAAGGAACAATAAGACTAAAGAACAAATTAGATGATGATATGGAATTTGATGTTGAAGTTCATCTTTATGATATAGAAGAAGAGGAAAGCATTGAAGATATTGAAGAGAATTTGGATGTTGATGAAGGAGAATATGAAGAATTTGATTTTAATTTCACAATACCTTCAGATGTTGAGAGTGAAGATTTTGCAATCTATGTTTATGTTGAAGGAGAAGATGATGAATGTAATTCAAATTATGTTGAAGTAGGAATAGAAAGAAAGAAACATCAGGTAGTAATTTCAGATATAATTACAGACAGAGAGAGTATTTCTCCTGGGGAAGAAATGGAAGTGAAAGTTAAGATTGAGAATCAAGGAAGATCAGATGAAGATGTATTTATCTTAGTTGAAATACCTTCTTTAAATGTATCTCAAAAGAGTGAAGAAATTGAAATAGAAAAATACGGCGATAAAAATAAAGAAACAGAAGTATTTTATTTAAGAATTCCTGAAAAAGCTCAATATGGATATTATGATATAAAAGCAACTGTTATATACGATGATGGAGAAAATTCTGCATTCAATAATATAATAATTACAGGAACAGAAAAGAAAGAGGATATTGTTATCCCAAGTAATGTTATTAAATTGAATACAAACTCTGGAAGCTCTGGAACTCCATTAGTTTTAGGAAATGCGGGAGTAGGGGGACAATCTGGAAATGCTATTGTAATTGCAAGTTCTAGTCAGGAAAATTCAAGAAACAGAAGATTGTTTTCAAGTACAAACTCAGTTAATCTTGGAGTTAAAGAAAAAACTGTAAAAGAATACAATCCAAAAGTCAAAGTGGAATTTGAAGAAAATGGAACTAAAAAACTATTTAATGCTGAAAAAGGGCAATGGATATTGCTTGCAGTTGTTCTTGGGTTGGTTATAATAATCATAGCTATAATGATAGTCTACTTGAAGAAAAATCCTTACTGAAAACAAGTAAAATAATTTATCTTCTTTATAACATATATGCTTTTAAGTGGTTTTGACTATAAAATTTAATGGTGAGAAAAAGAGAGAAAGTATTATTGCTTTTAGGAATATTTACTTTTATGCTTATTGCAGGAGTGAGTGCTGAATCTGCTATATGTGGAAATAATATTGTTGAACAAGGAGAGTGGTGTGATGATGGAAATAATGTAAATGGAGATGGATGTTCTGCACTTTGCATACTTGAGTTCTGTGGAGACATGATTTGTAATAATTATGAAACCCCCTTTAATTGCCCTTGCGATTGCGGGAATTGTCCTGTACTTGAATTTTGCGGAGATGGAATATGCAATAATGATGAAACATGTTCGACTTGTGCTGAAGATTGCGGAGAGTGTGAATGTGAAGAGGGGTGTTCTGATTATTGTTTTAGTTGTCCTTTTGGAGAGTGTGATTTGAATGAGAATTGCGGAAATGGAATAATAGAAGAAGGGGAAGAATGTGATGATGGCAATTCTAATAATTTTGACGGATGTTCAAAAGTGTGTTTTATTGAGGAAGAAAAAGAAGATTATGTCAAGAACAACAGAATTCAAAATTATTGCGAACCTAACTGGAAATGTTCTGGATGGAGCGGATGTGTAGAAGGAACAACAACAAGAAAGTGTGTTGATGAAAACGGATGTTCTTATTCTTACAATAAACCGATTGAAACAAATTCATGTTACAATGAGGTAATTTCACCTGCGTATATTGAGGATAAAAATGTTAAAAGCATCTGGATCATAGCACAGATAATAATTTTTATTGCTCTCGTTATTGTATTGATAAAATTATTAATATAAATAAAATATATATACTATGATTTTATATTATAAACATGATAACTCTGGAAGAACTTAATTCTCGTTTTAATTTCACAAAGAAAGAAAGGCTTGAAGAATATGCTATTATGTTTGATTTAGAAGAGGGAATAAAAGAAATGAATTTAAGTCCTGAAGACAAAGAGAATCTAAGAAATTATCTTTGGAATAAAATGTTTGAATATGAAAACGAATATGCTTTAAGAACAAAAAGAACAAAGGATTCTTTAGTAAATAAAAGAATGTACTTTAATTAGTCCGTCGGGAGCTTAATTTTACTTGAAAAAAATTTCTATTAAAAAGGCATAAGTTTAAAAATAAATATTTTTTTAATTGTCCTATGAAAAAAATAAGGGGTGAAAAAAGATCAAAGTTTTGGGGAAAACTAGCAAGTGTTGATTTAGTAGGTTGTAATGACAATATCAGCAAACCCCAGGAGATTCGGCGTTTCTGCGACGAGCTTTGCAAGAAGATTAAGATGAAAAAATATGGGCCAACTTATCTTAAAAGATTTGGTGTTGGAAAATTAGAAGGGTATTCTTTTATGCAGTTTATTGAAACATCATCTATAACAGCACATTTTGAAGAGCAGCAAAATCCAAAAAAAGCATTTATTGATATATTCAGCTGCAAGGATTTCAATGAAAAAGATGCTGCAGACTTTTGTATAAACTTTTTCGGAGCTGAAAAGGCAAAGTTAAGAGTTTTAATAAGAGAATAAATCTGTATTGATAACTTAATATTGTTAAACTAAATAATTCTCTTAATAGGACCAAACCAAAAGGCATTTAAATGACAATTATCTTGATTTTTTGTAGACTACGTCGGCGGGTTAGCCCTCCGCTGCTTGCAAACGGGCTTTATGGCAGACTACGAGTGGGGCGTGATAAGCGTGTCAAGGAATCTTTGTTCCGACGTTGACGCTTTGTCCGTTTTGATTTCGTAGATGCGAAATGGGTCAGGCCTTGATCGGAGCAGCCCTAAACACCTATTGGAATGCTTAGCGGGTTGCAGAGCCGAGGAAGAATGAAGGTAATTCTTTGAGGCCCTTAGAAGCAAACCACTTGTCTACACTGAAAACAACATCCAGGTTTTTTTCTATTTTCCACTTTACACTGAAGGGCAATTTCTAAACACCTTGATGAAATTGCAAACAACAGCCATCTGGTTTTTTTCTATTTTCCACTTTACACTGAAGGGCAATTTCTAAACACCTTGATGAAATCATATGAAAAATTAAGATTCTAAATAATTTCATGGTTTGCTAGGATAATTCTGTTAATGTAACAAAGGTTAATCTTATTCCACTCTTACTTAACATTATTGCTGATAACAACCCTAAAAGATAAATTAATAATCAATCATATCCTTTTAACGACGATAATGCTTATAACATCCTAATTTTAATCTTAAATATGAAATTCGTAGATGGAGATAATATTTCTAGATATGCTTCTTCAGAAGTATATAAAACAGCAAATGAGAAGACAAAGGAATTTGCAAAGTCCGCTGGATGTTCTCCCTTAGTTTGGTGGAGTTTACTTGGGCAATATATGAGGGTGTTAAATGTTTTAAATCAAGACATTAAAGGAAAGTCTATTCTTGACCTTGGATGTGGTTCAAATGGTGGAACTGAAGAAAAAATAAAGTATGGGAGCTTATATGAGCCTTGGTTTTCGAGATTTGTATATCAAAACATACAAGAATTAAAATTAAATATCTTTGGAATAGATAAAGGAGATTTAGAAAGAGAAGAATTTCCCCATATGCAATTAAATCTTCTTGAAGAGAAAGCTTTAATTAATAATTTCAAAAAAAACTCCTTTGATATTATTACTGCTTTCAGATTATTTAATTCTCCTGAATTGGAAAAAGAGACTTATAATAGAATTGAATATAATGCCTCTAAAGAAAGTTCTGACAAACTAATGAATATATTAAGTTGGCAAATAAAAGAAATTCTTAAACCAGAAGGTATCTTTTTATATTATGGAGTTGGTGAAGAAGTTTCTCCAAACAAAAACATTAATAAATTACTTCCTGTTCTTTAAATAATGGGTGAGAAAGAAAGTAATATGGTTGTAAATCCTTATGAAGTTGAAGGTAAAGTTGATTATGAGAGGCTGATTAAGGAATTTGGTTTAGAGAAAATTAATGAAGATATTCTTAAAAAAATAAAGAAGATAGTTGGAAAAGAAGAACTTCATTTCATGTTAAGAAGAGGCATATTCTTTGCTGGAAGAGATTTGAATTGGGTTTTAGGAGAATATGAAAAAGGAAACAAATTCTTTATTTATACTGGATGCGGTCCCTCTGGTCCTGTACATATAGGACATTTAATGACTTGGTATTTCACAAAGTGGCTGCAGGATAAATTTGATGTTGAATTGTATTTTCAGTTCACAGATGATGAAAAATTTTTGTATAAAGATTTAAGTTATGAAGAAATACAAAAATGGACAGAAGAAAATATGCTAGATGTTATTGCAGTTGGATTTAATCCTAAAAAAACCCATTTTATTATTGATACTAAACATGCAGGAATAATGTATCCTGAAGCAATAAAAGTTGCAAAGAAAATAACTTTCTCCACAATAAAAGCAAGTTTCGGGTTTAATGAGAGTAATAATGTTGGAAGTATTTTTTATACAGCTATGCAAGCTGTTCCTGCTTTCTTACCTTCTATCTTGAAGAAAAAGAAAATTCCTTGTTTAATTCCTCATGCAGTTGATCAAGATCCGCATTTCAGGATAACACGAGATATACTTCCAAAATTAGGATATTACAAACCTGCAAGTATACAATGTTCTTTCTTACCTCCTTTAACTGGAAGTGAAGGGAAAATGAGCAGCTCAGAAAGTGTTAAAGGAATATTATCAACAGACTCTCCTGCTGAAGTTAAAAACAAAATAAACAAATATGCTTTCTCAGGGGGAAGAGATACTATTGAAGAGCACAGAAAACTAGGTGGCAATACTGAAGTTGATGTTTCTTTCCAATATTTAAGACACTTCTTTGAAGAAGATGATAAAAAACTTGCACAAATTGAGAAAGATTACAAATCAGGAAAATTATCCACAGGTGAATTAAAAAAATATACTATTGAAAAAATAAATAAATTTTTAGGAGAACATCAGGAGAGAAGAAAGAAAGCTAAAACACTTATTTCACAGTATATTTTAAAAACATAAGAAATATTATATTAACAATAAAAATGAGGATGAGAGAGGTGAATAAAAAGGGACAATTCTATTTAATAGCAGCTATAATAATTGCAGGAATACTAATTGCAATTTCTTATGCTTCAAATTATTCTCAAAAAAGAGTTTCTTATGAAGCCCAAGAAATAGCAGAAGAACTTAGAATAGAAGCAGAATATGTTTTAGATTATGAGCTAAACAATCCAGGAGCAGGTATTGATGAATTTCAGGATTTTTCAATGGAATTCTCAGATTATGCAAGAGATAAAGATATTTATTTTATTTTGGTTGATTTGAATAATGGTCTTCAAGACGCGTATAAATATACTGGAGCAACAAAAGTACAATTTGGAGAATTATATGTTGGAAGTGGAGAAATACAATATACTATTGATAAAGGAACATATACTTTCCCTCTGGAAGAAGGAAAAAATTTTTATTATGTAATAATTGATTATAAAGGTGGTGAAAAGTATGTCTACACTGGATAAAATAAAAACAAAAAAAGATAAAAAAATATCAAAAAAAGGGCTAAGTGCTGTTATAGGATATGTTTTGCTAGTTGTATTTGCAACAGTAGTAGGAGTTATTGTGTATAAATGGCAAGCGACTTATGTTCCTCAGGATGAATATGCTGCATGTCCTGGAGATGCATCTCTTTTTATTAATAATTTAAGATATAATTGTCAGAATGACAGGCTTACATTTGAAATAACAAATAATGGACAATTTGCTATTGGAGGATATTTTGTATATATAAAAGACGATCAGGAAAAAACTCTCGCCACTTTAGAGATTTCTATAAACAATACTGATGAAAATTCAAGACTTTATCCATTTTACAAAATAAATGCTGTAAAATTGGGAAGAGAAACTCTTATCCCTGCATTAAATAATTCTTTTAAACCTGGAGATGTAGAAATAGAAGAATTTTATTTACCTAATCTTGTTAATGATCAAATTTATGGAATAGAAATAGTTCCAATAAGATGGCAGCAAGAAGGAAGAAAAGAAGTTTTAGCAAGTTGTAAAGAAGTTAAGATTAGCGAAGAGATTGCTGGTTGTGAAACTGCATGTGTTCCAGTAAATCCGTGCGGCGACAGAGTCTGTGGCACAATTATGAATAATTGTTATGAACCAACTATATGTGGGCCTGCATGTCCAGAAGGAGAATTTTGTGATTCTACTGGACATTGTGTTACATCTATAGGATGTGTTCCTACCTCTTGTGGAGTATTAGGATATAATTGTGGGGTTTGGGATAATAATTGCGGGGGAACCTTGACATGTGGAGATTATGGAGGGGGATGTCAGGATGGATATTACTGTGATAATGGAATTTGCACAGTTGGAGATATCCCAGAGAGTTGTGATGGAAACTGGGAAGGATCAGCAGAAGATATAGGAGTAGTTTGTGATGGTGGAACACTTTGCCAAGGTAATTGTATTTGTGAACCTGGAGCAGTTCCAAATTATATGGGAGGATGTATGTATATTGGGGGATCACAAAGTTGTATAGTATACTGTCTTGATCAAAATAGATTAACAGGAACAGAATATACTAGCAGTGGATGTACACAAAACGCTGGACAATGTACTGGTCCTGGACATGGAGATGCACTTCCAGGAGGAAATTCTCAGTGTATAGGAGCTCCTACTGGTCCAATATGTTGTTGTTTTCCTGGTATAGCTTATCAATAAAAAATGAAACAAAGAAAAAACAAAAAAGCAATGAGCCTCATGGTAGAATATGTTTTGTTAATTGTATTCTCAGTTGTTATTGGACTTATTGTCTACGGTGTTCTAAAGACATATGTTCCTAAAGATAAAATTGCATGTCCTGATGGAACTTCTCTCTTAATTGAGAATTATAATTATGATTGTGGAAATCAAATATTAACTTTAACAATGTCCAACAATGGAAGATTTAATGTAACAGGATATTTTGTTTACATTTCAGATGAATACCATAATAGTACTAACGCTGCTGGAAATATTACTGGAGTTCCTTCTGCTTATATGAATCTTTTAGCAATAGAAGGAATAAAACTTGGAATGGGTTCTGATCCAGGACCTTCGCTACCAAGCACATTCAAACCAGGGGATTCAGAATCTGAAACTTATGATTTTAGTGATGGAATATTCTCCCCTAATAGGGTTTATTCAATGACAATTGTTCCAATGAGATGGCAGAGTGAAAAAGGGAAGATGAAAGTTGTGAGTTGTTCAGACCAGAAAATCACAAAAGATATTGAATGCAGTTAATCAAAGAATTTAAAAATACAGAAATGGTATTATTAACATGAAAAGAGGCATAAAAAGAAAAGTAAAAAAAGAGACTAAAGCTCTTTCACCTGTAATTGCCACTGTTCTTCTTATAGTGATTGTTGTTATAATAGCGTTGATAGTATTCTTCTGGATAAAAGGAATGACTCAAGAAGCAATCACAAAATTTGATAATAGAAATATAGAATTAGTTTGCGAAGATGTTGATTTTGAAGCAAGTTATACTCCTACAACAGGATTATATATAACTAACTTCGGAAATGTTCCTATCTTTGGAATGGATGTTAAAATTATTGGAGAAGGTTCCCACACAACAGAAGATTTAACATCATATCCAGATTGGCCTGATGTTGGATTAAAACAAGGAAGTATTTTTGCATATGAAAAATTCCCAGATGAACTTCCTGCAGATGCAGAAGAATTAATTTTAATACCTGTATTAATTGGAGAGTCAGAGAGTGGAAGAAAAACCTATGCTTGTAATGAAAATCAATATGGAGTAAGACTTTCAGTAAATAATTAAAATGATAAATAAAATATTAAAAAACAAAAAAGCACTTTCAACAGTTGTAGCTACAGTCGTTATAATTATGCTTACTGTTGCTGCAGTGGCAATTGTATGGACTTTTGTCAAGGGAATGGTTGACAGAAATAAAAATCAAGTTGAATCATGTTTTAATGTTGAAGCAGGGGAAAAGGTTTCTTTGGAGGGATTATATACTTGTTATAATGATACAAATACTCCAGATGATGGAGATTTTGAACAAGTACTTGTTTCACTAAATCTTGCAGATGTAAATGTTGAAGCTGTTGTTATTTCAATAATGGCTGGAGGAAGTACAAAAACAGTTACTTTGACAAATACTGACACAACTTACGAAGATGTAAAATATTATCTTGGACCAGGTGGATTTAATTATCCTCTTAGCCTTCCAGATAAAAAATCAGGAAGAACATATGTTATTGATGGATTTTCCCAAGGATTAGATAAAGTAGACTGGATAAAAATAGCTCCTATTGTCAATGGAAATCAGTGTGGAGTAACAGATCAGATAAATGATGTTGCAAATTGCGACTTATTGGGATAAGCAAATAAAAAAGAAAAATATTATAAACTAAATTTTAGTTAAAGAAATATGAAAAAAAAGGGGGAGATAAAAGTAAATACAATTTCAAAAAACTACCGAGGACAGGTGTGGGTTGAAACTGTTATTTATCTTTTAATTGCATTCATTATGATGGGATTAGTCTTATCATATGTAAAGCCAAAAATAGAAGACATGAAAGATCAAACAGCAATAAAACAATCTTTGGAAATAATAAATGAAATAGACAGCACAATATCCACAATAGGAAGTGTTGGAAATAAAAGATTAATTGAAGTTGGAGTAAAAAAAGGCGAGTTTATGATTGATTCAACAAATGATAAAATAATTTTTGAAATACAAACTGATTATAAATATTCTGAATCTAATGAAGAAGTTTATGACGGTAAAATAAAAATAATAACAGAGGGAGAAAATCAATACAGTAAAGTTATTCTTGAAAGAGACTTTTCAGATGAATATGATATCATTTATGAAGGCTCAGCTGTAAATAAAACTCTTCCAAAAGCATCTACTACATACAAAATGTTCATAGAAAATAAAGGAGTTGGGACACAACCAGGTAAATTGGTTATAGATATAGATATAGAATAAAATGGCAGATATAGTAAAAACAGAAACAAAAGTGAAGGTCGAGAACAAAGTAGAGAAAAAACTAGATACAACTTACATAAAAGATTATCCAAGACCTCCTATTAATTTCAGTCCTGTAATCCCTCCATTAAAGAGAATAAAAGATAAAACAAAAGTTGATGTTAGATATTGTTTAATTGCGCCCTTTACATTTGTTCATATACACTGGGATCCTGAATTATATGAAGTTGTTTATGATATTGAAGAACCTTTATTGACTGAAGATGAAGAAAAAAAGAAAGAAGAAATAATTGTCGCTATGAATAATATGATTGATTTTGAAACAGTTGTAGAAAAAGAAAAAACTAAACTTCTAGAATATATTGATAAAAGACTAAAGATTCTTGCGATTGAATTAGGAATAGAAATGTCTTATGAGAGCTACAAGAAAATATTTTATTATTTATGCAGAGATTTTATAGGATTTAATGATGCAGAACCTTTGCTTAGAGATTATTTTGTTGAAGATATTGAGTGTAATGGAGCAAACTCTTCTGTTTATGTTGTACATAGAGTGTATAGAAATATGAGAACAAATCTTGTATTTAGAGATATAGATAAGCTTCAGAGCTTTGTTGAAAAGATAGCACAGAGATGCGGAAAATATATTTCATATGCTAAACCAATATTAGATGCTAGTCTTCCTGATGGTTCGAGAGTTAATGCAACCTACACAAAGGACATTACAAGTAAAGGCCCAACATTCACAATCAGAAAGTTCACAAAGACACCTTGGACCCCTCCGCAATTAATTGCATTTGGAACTTTAAGCCCTGAAATACTTGCATATTTATGGTTGCTTGTCCAGTATAAGATGAATATTTTAATAACAGGTGGAACTGCTGCTGGTAAAACAACTTTACTTAATGCTATAGCATTCTTTATTCCTCCAGAATCAAGAGTAGTATCAATTGAAGATACAAGGGAATTGAATTTACCTAGAGATAACTGGCTACCTAGTGTTGCTAGAAGTGCTACTGGAGTTGGAGGAACAGGAGAAATAAGTCTATTCGATTTACTAAGAAGTTCATTCAGACAAGCCCCAGATTATGTAATAGTTGGTGAAGTTAGAGGTGCAGAAGCATCAGTTCTATTCCAGGGAATGGCTTCAGGACACTCATCTATTAGTACAATTCACGCAGATTCTGTTGATACTTTAATAAAAAGACTGGAAACTCCTCCAATTGAATTATCTCCTACACTTCTTAATGTTCTAGATTGTGTGTGTATTATGACACACGCTATTGTTAATAAAGAAGAAACAAGAAAATTAAAAGAAGTTGTTGAAATAATAAATGTAACTCTTGATGGTATTGCTTTAACAAATACTCCTTTTGTATGGAATGCTTTAGAAAATGAATTTTACTCAAAAAAGAACAGTAAAATATTTGAGAAAATAAGAAAAAGATATGGTATAAGAGTTGAAGAATTAGAAGTAGAATTCAAAAGAAGAGTTCAATTATTATACAAAATTTACCAACAAGGTATTTTCAAATTCGAAGAGGTACAAGACATAGTAAATGAGTATTATAAAAAACCCCAAGAAATTCTAAAAAGGTTTGAAATTGATTAATCAAAATATTTAATAATACAATTTACATCAATCTCATATGGGTGATGAAGAAAAAAAAGGTGATCAATCTGGAAGTTTTGAATTCTTAAATAAGTTGATAATTGCCCTCGAGGAAGGAACAAATAAATTAGAAGAAGCTTATAAAAAAAACAATCCTGAACAAGTTAAAGTTATAAAAGAATATTTAATTAAAGTACAGAAAAAAATAGAAGAGGAGACAGAATGAGCTTGAATGCAGAAGAATTTCAAAAACTTAAAGAGATTGTTTTCAAAGAGAAAAAGATTTGCAAAGAAATAACTGCTTTGGGAGAATATATGAAACATGCGGATGTTGCAGAACAAAGAATAATTGATTCTCAGATTGCATTATTACAACAAAGTTTGAAGAAAACAAATGAAGAAATACCTTCTATTTTAGAGAGAATAAATCTCTTAAGAGTCCCTGGTTCATCTGGTTTTAATGCTAAAGAAAGTTTAGATACTATAAAGCAAGATTTCACAGAAACTGCCAAGAGAATGGAAGAAAAAGCTGCACTTGAAAAAAATCTTGTAAATTTAGAAGAATCAAATCCAAATACAGAGAAAAAAGGATATGCTTTGAAAGAATTAAGGCCTGTTGGACTTGAAAAATTAACAATAAAAAGGATAAAGAAGAAAGAGAAAAAAGTTGAAGAGAAAAAAGAACAGAAAGCAAGCCTTTATGTTAAGACAGCGAATAAAATGTTTGGTAAGCTTTCAGAGAAAATGATAAGTGAAAAGACATTCATGACTATGGAAAGAGATTTGGTTAAAGCAAATCTTCAATTTACTGCAAGGGGTTATATTTCCACAATCTTCTTATCTACTCTTATTGCAGTAGGTGTTGGTTTTTTAATAGCATTATTTTTCTTCTTTTTCAGTATAACAGCTGAACTTCCACTTCTTATAAAGGCTACAGGAGATATTGCATCTAAAATGCTTAGATCAATTCTAATAATTGTTCTTGCTCCTGCACTTACCTTTGTATTTATGTATACTTATCCTAGTTTAGAAAGAAGTGCAACTGAAACAAGAATAGACGAGGAATTACCTTTTGCTACAATACACATGTCAGCTATATCTGGTTCAATGATTGATCCAAGTAAGATATTTTCAATTATGGTAATAACGCATGAATATCCTTATCTTGAGAAAGAATTCAATAAGCTCATGAATGAAATTAATCTTTACGGATATGATTTAGTTAGTGCATTAAGGAATAGTTCTTATAACAGCCCAAGTAAAAAACTTTCAGAATTATTCAATGGACTTGCAACAACAATTAATTCAGGAGGAAACTTACCTGATTTCTTCGATAAAAGATCTCAGACTTTATTATTTGAAAACAGATTAGAACAAGAAAAGAAAACTAAATCTGCAGAAACATTTATGGATATGTACATTAGTTTAGTTATTGCTGCTCCAATGATATTAATGATATTACTCATGATGATGAAAATTAGCGGATTAGGAATTTCAATGAGTACAAAGATGATAACAATAGTTATGGTAAGTGCAGTAACCATAATAAATATTATATTTTTAGGTTTCCTACACCTAAAGAGATAAATGGGGTTCTTTAGGAAAGAACCTACAATGGTAGAAAGCCAGAGTAGGAAAGAACCTACAATGGTAGAAAGCTACAACAAAAAAGAACACAAAATGGCAAAAAATAAAACAACAAGAGAACAAACATGGAAATGAAAAAAGCACACTACATAGGGCTCGCAGCAGCAGTTGTTATAGTTGCACTTTCATTTTTATTTAAAGATACAAAACTATTTTTCCTTCTTGTTGGAATGGGTGTTTTATCCGGTATTCTTCCATTTGTAATTTCTCTTATAAATGAAACAAGAGAAGAAGCTGAAAAAGAAGAGATGTTCCTTGAGTTTACAAGAAATTTAGTTGAAAGTGTAAAAACAGGAACTCCAATAAGCAAGAGTATAATGAATCTTAAAGATAAAGGATTTGGAGTCTTGGGAATTCATATAAAAAAGCTTGCAAATCAAATTTCTCTTGGAATTCCATTGAATCTTGCTCTTCAGACATTTGCAAAGGATGTTAATAATCAAACAGTTTCAAGAACAATTATTCTTATAGGACAAGCTGAAAGAGCTGGTGGAGATATAGGGGAGATATTAGAAGCTGTTGCAGATGCAGTAAGTATTTCAGACAAGTTAAAGAAAGAAAGAAAAGCAGCAATTTCAACTCTTGTTGTTCAGGGATATATAATTTTCTTTGTCTTTATGATGATAATCTTAATAATGCAGTATCAGATTCTTCCTATGGTTTCTGGTATTTCTGATTTGGGAAGTTCAGGTTTAGGTGGAAGCATTGGAGGAATAGGAGCCTCTGCAGGTTCAGTTGATGAAGGAGATATTTCTGATTCATTCTTATATTTATTATTAATACAGGGTTTCTTTACAGGATTAACTGTAGGTAAATTAGGAGAAGGAGGAGTTAAAGCAGGAATAAAACACTCTTTTGCTTTAATGGTTATTTCCTTTGTAGTATCTGCAGGTGCAAATATAATCTTGGGTGGACCTGTAACACCTGCTCCTTAAATTATTTTTATTTTTAAAAATTGTTTAAATATTTAGTTAATAGATAAAACTATCTTGTTCAATATATAATAATTGATTGAGATGCTAATTGATAATTAAAAAATTCAATGATTTTAACCTTCATCAAAAATATCTTTTGCAAGAGTGTAAATTGATTTCAAATCCCTTATTATATAGGAGTGTGCTTTAACACGTTTTTTAAGTGGAACATCTACTGTTTTTGTTTCTATTACAACAACACTCTTTGCATCAGGACCTTTTCTTTTTTTTCCTTTGACAATAATTTCTTCTGAAGAAAGCAATTCATCTATTGAACCATCATTTATATCAGATACAACTCCCTTCACTATCTTTTCATTGAAAGCTGTTCTACCACTTCCATAGAACCTAAACCCGTGTTTTTTCAGTATTCTTACAATCTTCCTAGCAATAGGATCGTAAACTTTAAGTTTCCCATGAGAGTAAATGTACTGTTTTTTTGCACTTTCATCTTCGTGAAAATCCAAAACAACTAAGGGTGGATAATTTTCAAAATTTTCAATAACATACTTAGATAATTCTTCTGCTTCTTTGTTAACTGCTTTTAATGACTGAGCTTTTCCTGTTTTTTCGTCAATCAATACATGTTCTGAAGAACCCACACTTGGAACTTCAACATCTTGAGATTTAACTCTTCTTTTTAGAGTTGGATAACGCCAATCTCTTCTGTATCCTGAAGGATTAGCTAATGGAATAAGTACTATTGGAATTCTTTTAGCTAGTTTGTTTAGGAATCGAATATTTTTTGCAATTGCATTTGGTCCTGCAGGTTCTTCTCCATGTATTCCTGAGATAATCCAGAGTGCGTCTCCTTTGAGTCTTGTTCTAAATCCAAGAATAGGGAGAAATTTTCTTTTATGCTCTTTTAAATCAACTCTTTGAGAACAAATAACTTCGTCTATCCAAAGAGAATCTTTAAGCCTTGAGAGTCTTCTGTAAATCTCTGTTATAGGCATTCTCCTATCTTTCTTGTAAGTTGGAACATCTGGATAATGTATTTCTGTCATATGAAAACAACCTCCTGGTTTTTTTCGATTTTCCTCAAATCACTGAAGAACAATTTCTAATTGCCTCCTGTGAAATTGATAAATAAGGTAAAATTTAGTTACTTCATAATAGAAAAAATCCTTAATAAATGTTTTTACGAGGAGATTTTGTGTTAAATCAGAAGAAAATTAATAATTACTTTCAAAAGGACCTAAATCTGGAGCTGAACCGTACCATTCAACACAATCTTCACCAGGATGAGAACCAGATGTAGCACAGTGATATCCTGATATAAATTTTCCTGCATCAATTAAATCACTTCCTTGTTTTAAATGCCCAAATGTAATATCTGGAAGAGAGCCATCTGATTTTCTTGGTGTAGATAGTTGAGAAAAGTCAAGACTCACAAAATCTGTATCTGTAAGTGTAACGGCAGGATTATATTCCCAAAAAGGCCAGTCTGTTTGATGTATCCAGCTGTTATTTTCTTGAATAAATCTACTCGCATTGTAAGGCCCAGTATATGCACATAATGAAAGATAGGTTTGATCATAGGCAGAGCCGTAAGTACTCTGATAAACTAAATTATTACGATAAATGGACTGAGTATAACCATTTGCACAATCAAAGCTACCTTGATCACTTGTGAATCCCATATTACATTTGTAAGCTAAATTATTATAAAACGCTCCCACTGGACCTACTAATGCATCATTAAGATTCTGATAAGCATATCCATCATAATTATTATTAACTG
>DAHVOT010000040.1 GCA_027318675.1 archaeon
GCGGCTTATTTGCTGTTTGCTCAGGAGGTTGTTCGTAGAACTTTACCGACTGAGCTACTGCGGCTTATTTACTGTTTGCTCAGGAGGTTGTTCGTAGAACTTTACCGACTGAGCTACTGCGGCTTATTTGCTGTTTATGATTTATTTTTATTCTCGGTTATTAAATTTTTAGTTCCAACATATTTATAAAACCTTTTTATTAATAGAAGCTATGATAAAGGATAAAAAAGAAGAATCAAAATTAAAAGAATTAAAAGAGAATTACAAGGAATTAAAAAAAGAATATAATCTTCCTGATTTTAATGATTTAAATAGGGAATTTTTAATAGAGAAAGTTTCAGAATCTGAAACTGATTTTTTAATAAGGGAAATTGGGAGAGTTATGTCAGAAAAATTTTCTAATTATTTGAGATTTGTTGAGATGATGTTAAATCCTGTGAATTCTCCTATGTTTGTTTTTTCTATAATAAAAGCTATAGGTGATGAAGAAAAAAAGAAATTATCTGAAATTTATAAAGAATTAACTAAAATAGAACTAGATATGATAGAATTGGATACTGATTTCTCTGAGAAAAAACAGGCTGATTTTATAAATAATTCTTATAAATCTTGGCAGAATGTCAAAAAAGATTTTTTGAGCATCATTACCAAGGTAAAAGAGAATTGGGATAGTAAGAAATCAAGTAATAACAATGGTTATTTTGGTTAAATGAATTTTTTAAATATCTCTTTTAAATTTACTTCTAATATTGCAACAGGCATTTTTATTTTCCAATTTTTTAATATTTTAGGATGAATTTCTCCTAAAATGCCTATTTCTTTATTATCTAAAGTTATTGTTGCTACTCTTCCTTCTATTAAATGATTTGTAGTTTCTTCTGTCTCATTTAATTCTGTTTTAATTCCTAAAGATTTCATTAAATACATCCAAATTTGTTTTATTTCTGTGAAATTTCCAGGAGTTATTGCTATTGCAAGATTTTCTTTTTCTTGTATACTCTGTTTTAATTCAAATACTGTTCCAATTTCGAATATTTTTTGAGGATATTCTGAGTCTACATTTTCAGAGAGATTTCTTAAAATAAATGAAGAGAGATCTTTTCTTAATATATTAAATTCTGTCTTTGAATTTTCTAATTCTACAAACTCTTTTTCTTGTTTTTCAGGAACTCCCATTTTTTCAAACTGATAGTCTTTGTTTGTTAAATGATAATTTGAGATTTCAAGAAGACTCAAGCCAGTAAGTATTTCTGCTATTTTCCTTTTTATTATTTCCTCTGGATTTTCTTTTCCTGTTGTAGATATATCTGGTATTTCTGGAGCAAGATTTTGATATCCGTAAGCTATTGCCACATCTTCAATTAAATCCACCTCATGGAGTATATCTGTTCTCCAAGGCCCTATTTCAACCTCTTTTGTTTTTGAGTTGTAATTATGTCCCATATTTTCTAGGAATACCTTTATCTTTTTTTCATCTATATTTGTCCCAAGAGTTTTGTTAGTATTTTCCAGAGAAATCTTTATTTTTTCAGATTCTAATATTGGAGATATTTTTTCAGGTGCTCCTTTTAACTCCATTTGGTAAATTTTCCCTCCCATATCTGCAAAAACTAATACAAGTATGTTAAGACATTTTTTCAAAGTTTTAAAATCAAAACCAGAACATTCAATAAATACATCTTTTGTTTCTGTTGTTACTTTTCCTGTCATTTGTGAATTAATTATAGGAGGCATACTTAAGATATTATTTTCTGCATCTGTAAATACGGGGAATTTAGATTTTCCAGATAATAGATGAGAGTATTCTTTTCCTGTTGGATGTTTTTGTAATATTTGTAATCCAGACATTTCTTTTTCAGATTCTAGGGGTATAAATTTAATATAATCTGGTTCAAGAGCTTTTAATGTTATAGGGAGTTTTATTTTTTCAAGAGGATATATTCCTATTGCTACTTTTTTCCTTTTTCTACCCATTGTTAGATGTAACTTTTCTTGTATCTCAATTATTTCTTTTATTTTTTCTTCATCTAATTTAAGTCCTTTTATAATAGCACATGAGGTATATGGGCGAACATCTTTTGTAGAAGAATCAATTATTACCTGATAATCTTTTTCTGGTTTATTTATTTCATATTTTTTCATCCCGGGTTTTTTACCTAAGAAAGCTAGAAAACATCTTTTAAACCCTTGATAAGAAAGTAAATCTGGGCGGTTTGCAAATACTTCAACTTCGATTGTTTCTTCATCAAATGTTTCCAAGGGAGTTCCAAACATAGAAATCTTTTCTTGCATTTTTTCATCAAGTTTTCCTATTTCTTTTTCAAATGTTTTTCTACTAAAAGTTATATTTGCCATTTTTATTCCAGATTTGTCTCAAAAAAGTTTAATTGTCCTTTGAAGGGTATAGGTTCAATTCTTGTTGGATTTTCAAGTATAAACCCTTTGTTTCCCCAAAAGCTTGTAGCTAAATGAAGATTTTTATCTTGAATGTGCTCATTTTCATTTTTATAATATTTAACATCGGTTAATTTTGCTTTTCCAACTAAAAATCCAGAAGGGAGATTTGTGAATCCAAATCTTTTCATTGATTCTTTATCTGGATTTTTTGAAGCATGAATAAAGAATTCTCCTCTAAAGGTAGTGTTCCATTTTCTTAATTCTATTTTCTTTTTTCCTTCTAATATTAATTCTGCAAACGGTTGTTTTAGTGATAGTGCTTTCATTTTATTCTTTATTTTGTATTTCTTTTAATTTATCCGCTAATTTTTTTATCTCTTCATCACTTACTCTTGGTCCTTCTATTGAGGTTAGATATCCTGGATATTTACTGAAAAATTCTCCTCCTTTGTCCAATACCTGTATCCATTTCCCTTCTTTGAGATGTTCTGTTCCATGCATTGGGAGTAATTTTGTGTGGGCATGATCTATTCCTAATCCTTCTATTATTACTCCGACTCTTCCAACATCTTGAAATTTGTTCTTTAAAATATTTGAAACTTTTTTTGATGCTATTATTAATTCTTTTAAATCTTTATCTGGCATATCTAACACATCACTTCCAAAATGTTTTTTTGGTACAACTACTGTAAACCCCTCTGTATTTGGAAAAGGAGTTAAAAACGCCATGTGTTTTTTGTCTTCCCAAAATATGCCTTTAGATTTTATGTTTCCTTTCACTATCTCACAAAAAATGCATTTTCCTTCTTTTGTTTTTGCTTCGTATTGTGCCATTTTATTGTTTCATCCAAAATTTCATTTTTCTTAATTGAGTGAGGTTGTTTTTGTATAATTCTCTTAAGTCTTTTATATCATAATAATCCATTATTATCCTGTCAAATCCTTGACCCCAAGCGAGAACAGGAATGTGTTCTCCCAACAGAGGAACAGTTATTTCAGGTCGGAACATCCCTGCTCCTCCAAATTCAATCCATTTCTTTTTTTCTGGATGGAAAACTTCAACTTCAACCGATGGTTCAGTGTAAGGGAAGTATCCTGGTCTGAATCTTATATTTTCAAATCCCATTTTTTTATAAAATTGTTTTAAGTATCCTAAGAGATGTTGAAAATTTGCATTTTTGTCTATAACTATTCCTTCAGTTTGATAGAATTCAAATCCGTGTGCCCAGTCAACTGTTTCATTTCTGAAACATTTTCCAATAGCAAAGAATTTTGCAGGTAATTCTTCTTTTTTTAGGCTTGCTAATGTTCTTGAAGATAAACAAGTAGTATGAGTTCTCAAAACTATTTTTTTTGCTTCTTCTTCATCCCATGAATATTGCCACCCTTTACTTCCAGAGATTCCTTTTTCGTGAGTTTCTTTTACTTTTGAGACAATTTTTTTATCTTCCAGTTCAACTTTTTTATTTATGAAAAAAGTGTCATGCATCTCTCTTACTGGATGATCTTGTGCAGTAAATAAAGCGTCAAATGTCCAAAATGAGCTTTGAGCTATCTCTCCTTTCATTTCTTGGAATCCCATTTCTGTCCAGATTTTTCTTGCATAATCTATTGATTGGTTAACAAAATGCCTTTTACCCCCATTTATCTCTGGAACAGGAGATGTAACATCATATCTTCTGAATTTTTTGCCTTTCCAACTTGATTCTTTTTTTAATATTTCAGGAGTTATTTGTTCTATTAAATCTTGGGTGCTTAATTTTGATTTTACTATCTCTTTTCCCAAGGGAGTTATTTCTATATTTATCTTTTTTTCTTCTTTTAATTCTACAATCTGTTTTCTTGCCTGTAAATTTTTCAATGCAAGTTGATGTTCTGGGGCAAGAGTTGCATAATCTGTTGGAAGAGTCTCTAAAAATTGTTCTTCAAGTGTTTTTTTGCTTATCTCTAATTTATTTGCGTTTAGAATTATCTTTCCATTTTTTAGTTCTATAAGTGCTTTTCTTTTAAGGGCTCCAATAGATGCTTTAAATTCATCATCTGAAAGATTGCTTTCTTTTTGAGCATCTTGGAGAGAAACTATATGTTTTTCATTTAAAAGATTGAGAAGCCTTCTTTCAGGAAGTCCTTTTTTTAAGTAAAGAGCTCCATTTACGTCTAATTCTACTGTTTGTATTTTAGTATAGTTTATTTTTACAATGTTCTTGTTTTGAAGATATTCAAGTGCTCTTATAACAGAGGTTTTATCTAGGTTGGATTTTTTGCATATCTCATTTATTTTCTCTCCTAAATGAGGCAAAATTTTCTTTTCATTAGGACTTAAAGATTCAATAAGCTTATTTTTATCCATTTTAATGTATTTTAGTATTAGATAAGACGTATTTAAAATTGTTTTGTAATCCAGGTTGGCATTCCAAGAATCAATCCCAAGGATTTCAAATCATATATATTTCTTTGATTTTTATCTTTTAAAGCAATAAATTTCATATTAACTTTATCTCTATTACAGATTGTAATGTTTTGCCTTATTCTTCCAAGAATTTCTGCTTTCTTTTTAGGGTTTGCTTCTTCCACTATTTCATCTAAATTTATCCCTAAGATTATTCTCTTTTTACTCATTGTTTTTGCCATAACCTGATTGAATCCTGAATTTCTTTGTTTTTGAAAGTCTTTTCTTTGGTTTAAGTTTAAGAGTAGAATGTTTATTTCTAATTTTTCAATCACTTTTCTATTTAATTCGTCATCTTCTGAAGAGTAAATTATTTTCTTTGATTCTTCTTTTGCTTTTTTTACTTCATTTTTTAATTTATTGAAGTCTTTTTGGGTTATTAATAATTGATTGTTTTCCATTTATCCAGAAATCTTTGTGCCTATAAATTTCTTTCCATTGAGTAGATTATCTAATTGTTTCATATCTTCCCCAAGAATATACGTATTTATCTTGCTGTTTTTTATTATTTTTGAAGCTGTTTGGTCAAGAACAAAATGCTGTCCTGGATGGAATTTCATTTTATCAACTATTTTATCAAATTCGTCCCAAGAAATTTCAGGTATTAATTTTGCATTTTTGAATTCTTTTGGATTTTTATCATATAAACCTTTTACGTCTGTTAGATTTATGAATTCACATTTGAATTCTTTTGCTATTTCAGATGCTGTTGAATCTGAAGTTTGATTTGGGCGGTACTCAAGAGCCCCACAAAATACAATATCATATTTTCTTATATACTTTTTAACTTCTCTTATTTTTTTAGGTATTCCTCTTTTTTGGTCTTGATTGAAAAAATAACCCATAAATCTTGCATTTGTTCTTGTAGCAGATATTCCAGCATAACTTTGAAAAAGAGAATTCATCCCAACTTTTTTTAATGCTGTTATATATTTTCTAGCTATATTTCCACCACCACACACAATTATAAATTTGTATTTTTTTGTATTTTTTAGAATTGTTCTTTTGAAATTTTCAAGATATTTTACATTTATTTCTCCAGGAATTATTAAACTTCCTCCTAAACTTAGGACAATCACCTTTTTTTCCATTCTAGTTATAATTGAATTTTAGTTTTTATATCTTGCTAACTTTTATTTAACAGTGAAAAGCTTGTCATCTTTAACATCAAATACATCCAATCTTACACCTGAATCTATCCAACCGTGAGCGTAATTCAGAGCGGCAAAGCAGTTAATATAATCTTCTTTGCTTTTGAAATGTCTAGCATCTGAAATGTAGTTTTCAACCATTTCTATTATCTCTTTTGCATAATTTTCTTTTCCTTTTATTATATTTTTTTTAACTTCTTTAAGTGCTTTTTCTGTTATCTCAAAGTACTTTTTTATTTTTTCCTCTGTTATTGTTTTTTCCATT